>JAITNO010000050.1 GCA_031290405.1 Spirochaetaceae bacterium | reverse complement strand
TCGTAGCAGATGTCGAGGATGTCGTCGTTGTCGTTAAACTGTAGTGTCGCCATAAACTCTCCACCCGTTAATGCTATCATGTTTTCGCCCTCTCTCCAAGCGCCCGCCGGGCTGCGCTTACTTGACACGGAGGCGCAACGCGGCAGGCGGCCTCCTTAGGTGGGCCGCCTTGTTTGTGGGGCAGAGGGGGGGGCGGAGGCGCGTTGTGGGGGCCCCCACTCCTACGCCTTCAGCGCCCGCATCGAGTTAAGAATGGCAATCAGCGCGACGCCCACGTCGCCAAACACCGCAACCCAAATCGAGACGCCGCCTGCCGCGCCGGCCAAGAGAATAATCCCCTTGACGCCAAGCGCAAAGACGATATTCTGCAACGCAATCCCGTGCGTCTTGCGCGCAATGCGTATCGCCAGAGGTATTTTGGACAATTCGTCGTTCATAAGCACGATGTCGGCGGCTTCGATTGCGGCGTCCGAGCCTATGCCCCCCATCGCCACGCCCACGTCGCTTAGGGCAAGACAGGGCGCGTCGTTGATGCCGTCCCCCACGAAAACGACGCTCCCCCTGCCCCGCTGCGCCTTGATCGCCTCAAGACGCGCGCACTTTTCATGCGGAAGCAGCTCGCTGTATGCGGCCTCGATGCCGGCCTCGCGCGCGGCGGCGGCGGCGGCAGGCTCCGCATCCCCGGTAAGCATGGCGATGTGGTCAATCCCCAGCCGCCGCAATTCGGCTACCGTCCGCGCGGCGTCCTCTTTAAGCTGATCGCCTACGACGAGGAAGCCGGCGGCCGCTCCGTCTATGGCCACGCAGACGGCGGCTCCGCCTCCGGTATGCGTCTGGAAGGCTATGCCCTCATCCTCAAAGAGCCTCGCGTTGCCCGCGATCACCCTCTTTCCATCGAGCGTGATTTTGACTCCCTTGCCGGCGACCTCTTCAACGTCGCGTAGTGCGGCTCTGTCTATGTCTTTCCCGTAGGCTCCGCATATCGACCGCGCAATCGGGTGATTGGAGAACGATTCCGCGCTGGCGGCGAGGCGCAAGAGATCCTCTTTGCCGCGACCCGCGGCAGGAACGACCTCCGTCACGCGAAAGACGCCTTTGGTGAGCGTTCCGGTCTTGTCAAAGATGATGGTTTTTGCCTTGCAGAGGGCTTCCAGGCAATTGCCTCCCTTAATCAAGACGCCGTTCTTCGACGCGGCCCCTATGCCGCCGAAAAAGCTTAAGGGGACTGACACGACGAGCGCGCAAGGGCAGGACACGACGAGGAAAACAAAGGCTCGATACACCCAGGGCGCAAAGTCGGCCGGCGATGACGCGCCTAAAAAGAGGGGGGGCAATGTCGCCAGGAGCAGCGCGGCAAGGCACACGAAGGGAGTGTACCAGCGGGCAAAACGGGTGATGAAGTTTTCCATACGCGACTTCTTTTCGCCGCTCTTTTCGACGAGCTCCAATATCTTGGACACGGTCGATTCGCCCTCGGTCTTTGTTACCCTGACGAACAACAGTCCCGCGTTGTTGATGGAACCGGAAAGGATTTCGCTGCCCGCACAGACGTCCCGCGGCGCGGCCTCGCCGGTAAGGGCCGATACGTCCAGGCTGGAGGCGCCGCTGGTGACGACGCCGTCAAGGGGTACCCGTTCACCGGCCTTTACGAAGATGACCTCGCCAACGCGGACGCCGGACGGCTTCACGCGGGATATGCCTCCGTCGCGTTGGACATTGGCGTAGTCCGGCCGTATGTGCATCAGTTTGCCAATCGATGCGCGCGATTTGCCGACGGCCGAATCCTCGAAGGCTTCGCCTATTTTATAGAAGAGCATGACGGCGACGGCTTCGGGGTATTCGCCGATAAAAAAGGCTCCGACGGAGGAGACGCTCATCAAGAAGTTTTCGTCGAAGATTTTCCCCCGCGCGATGTTTTTAAGGGAACGGAGGAGTACGTCGGCGCCGATGAGCAGAAACGCGGCGATGAAGACGGCGAGTTCCGCATGGGGTACGGATTGTATTGACGCAAGCAGGGGGGGCGGCGCCAGCCCAAACGAGACGGCGACGCCCGACGCCGCAAGCGCGACGCCGGCTGCCATGCGAATGCGGCGCCACTTCGCGGAACGCGCGCCCGCATCCTCTTCTTCCGTCCAAGCGTCGCAACGCTCGCAGCAACAGACGGGGTTTTTTTTCATTGTTAACGCTCCCTTACGTGGCACAAACCCTGCGCCACGATGTTGTGCACGTGCTCATCGTCCAGCGAATAGTAGACGATCTTCCCCTCGCGGCGAGGCTTTACCAGCTTCGTCTGCCGCAGCGAACGCAGCTGATGCGAAATCGCCGACGTCGTCATCCCCAGCAACGCGGCAATGTCGCAAACGCACATCTCCGCGTTGAGCAGCGCCAGAATAATTTTAAGCCGCGTCGAATCGGCGAACATCTTAAAAAGATCGGCAAGGTGAAAGAGCGTTTCCTCTTCCGGCATACGAGAGCGGACGGCGTTTACCACATCCTCGTGGATAAACGCGCAATCGCAGACGTCAAGGTTCTTTTCGTTTTCCTGCATAGCGTCCTCCGTTCTTGAGTCTTGCTCAATTGAACATATGCTCAACTGTAGGCGAAAAGGCCAATGCCGTCAAGAACCGCCGTGCGGCGAAAGCTTGCCGCCCGACGTGGCAATCGGGCGGCCGCCTTTGTTTGGGAGCTGGGGCCGCGCCTCAGCTTTTAAGCAGCAGCAAACTTTCAGGCGGGAGGCAGAGCTTTGCCGGCAGCGCCGGGGCGGCGGCGCCAATCTCGCGGCGCTCGGACTTCCACCAGAGCTCATGCCGTTCGGATTCGTCGCCCGCGTCAGCGTTCGTAAAGACCACCAGCTCCTCGAACGGCCCCGACGAAGCCTTGCACCCCCCCAGGCGGACCTCGTTGCGGCCCACCCCGTCCCCCGCCGCCGGAATCAGGCTGTGCGCCCGAATGCCCACGTGGGTAACGTCGTCGCCCACCACCCCCTGCGTGTGGAGCGCAAGCCCCCAGTCAAGCGCGAAGATTTCGCGCGCGCCCCTGCGGACAACCTTCGAAATGTTTTTGCAGCCCGTCCTTTCCGCGCAGACCACGGAATCAGGCCTGTCGAAGATGGCGCGCGTATCGCCCGCGGCCACGATATTCCCCCCGTCCATAATCAAAAGCGACGGGCAGAGGCGGTAGACCTCGTCGCGCGAATGAGTCACGAGGATGGAGTTCTTGAACGGCGCCAGCGCACCGTCGTCTTTTTGCCGTATCAGGCTTAGCAATTCAAGCTGCATATACTCGCGCAGATTGGAATCAAGCGCAGAGAAGGGCTCGTCGAGGAGCACGGACGCGGGATTCGTTACCAGCATACGGGCAAGGGCGACGCGCTGCTGCTGCCCCCCGCTCATCTGGTGGGGAAAGTTCTGCTCCAAACCGTTCAGGCCGAACTTGTCAATCCAGTCCTGCGCGACGCGCCGCTTGTGTTTTTTCGCGCCGGAAAGCGCGACGGTGATGTTGTCGAGCGCGGACATCGTAGGGAAGAGCGCGTAGTTTTGAAAGAGGTAGCCGACCTTGCGCGCGCGCGCCTTCAGGTTGATCTTTCTTTCACTGTCGAACAGGATTTTCCCATCAAGCGAGATGAAGCCCTCGTCGGGCTTTTCGATGCCCGCGATGCACTTCAGCGTCATGCTCTTGCCCGAGCCGGAGGCGCCGAGTATGCCCAGGCACCGGTAATCGTCGGCGTGGAATTCGACGTCGAGGCGGAAGGCCGGCGACAAACGCTTTTTTATGCGGACGTCGACGCTCACTTCTTGCTCGCGAAGTAGTTGATCAGCGCGACGACAATAAAACTGAACAGCACAATGACGACAACATAGTCCAGGGCCGCGTCCCAGTTGCCGGCGGCCACCTCCGAATAGACGGCCAGGGGCAAGGTGCGGGTTTTTCCCGCAATGTTGCCGGCAATCATCGCCGTCGCGCCGAACTCGCCCAAGCCGCGCGCAAAGGCCAGGACGCCCCCGCCTGCAATGCCGGGCAGCGCCACCGGCAGGCGAACCCGCGCAAAGATGCGCCATTCGCTCATGCCCAGCGTACGCCCCGCATAGACCAGCGCGGGGTCAACCTGTTCCAGAGCCCCCCGCGCGGAGCGGTACATCAGCGGGAACGAAATCACGGCGGCGGCTATCACCGTCGCCCCCCACGAAAAAGCGATGCGAACCGCGAAGAAGTCGATGAAGAACTTCCCCACCGGCCCCTTCACGCCGAACAGAAACAGCAGGAAAAACCCCGCCACCGTCGGTGGCAGCACCAACGGCATCGTAAGGATGCCGTCGACCACCATCTTTACATAGGCGTTCCGGGCGTCCGCCACGACCTTGGCCGCGGCAAGCCCCACGAAGAACGTCACGAGGATCGCCGCCGACGCGGTCTGCATCGAAATCAGAATAGGGGACGGATCCATCGACAACCCAAGCTAATTCTGAGCGAAGCCGTACTCTTTGAACACCGCGATCCCCTCAGGCGACGCAAGGTAGTCGACAAAGAGCTTCGCCTGCGCCGTATGCGCCGACTTCGCCGTAACGGCCACCGGGTAGATCACCGGCGCGGCGAGGACGCCGTCCTGCAACACCGCAATCACCTCGACGTCCGCGTTGGACGCAGCGTCCGTCGCGTAGACCACGCCAACCTCCGCGCTGCCGGCGGCCACCCAGCCCAGCACCTGGGTAACGTCGGCGCCCAGGCTCGCCTTCCCCGCGGCGTTCACCGCCGCCCAGTTGCCCAGCTTTGTAAAAGCCTCCTGTGCGTATTGCCCCGCCGGAACGCTCTTGGGGTCGCCGATGGCAACCGTTTTCGCCCGCGCAACGCCGGCAAAGTCCGCAACCGTCGTCGTCGAGCCCTTCTTCTTAATCAGCACGAGCTTGTTTTGCAGCAGCTTGACGACGTCGGCATCGTTCACGAAGCCTTTTGTCGCCAACGCGTTCATCTGCGTCAGCGCAGCCGAAAAGAAGACGTCCGCCACAAGCCCATTTTCAATCTGCGTTTGCAGGTTGCCCGAGCTGGCGTAGGTACCGTCAATCGCAACATTCGGGTACTTCGCCTGGAACTGCGGGATGAGCTTCCCGTCAAAGGCGTTTTTCAGGCTTGCCGCGGCGGCGAGCGTCAGCGTCGTTTTTTCGACGTTTTCGCCGCCTCCAAAAGCAAAAAGCGCACGCGGACTTTGAACCGCGACGAACAGTGCGGCAAAGAGCACGAGCTTTGCCATTTTTGATGCATTTTTCATAATAAACCTCCAAAAGTTTAATGAGCGCATCGTAGCCTCCAAGCGAGTTGTTTGTCAATGCATTGCGCCCGCCCGTCAAAGCTTTGCTTCCGCAATATGGAAGAAGGGGGCGCTCCCACACAAAGGCGCCCAACCCTTGCAAGCCGCGCGCCTCCGCGTTGGCGCCCGTCCGCGCCGTCCTCCCAGCGGAAGGTCATGCTGAGCGCCGCCTTCCCGTCCGCCATAGCGAACGGCGTATCCGCCATGGCGAACGGCGTATCCGCCATGGCGAACGGCGTATCCGCCACGGCGAACGGCGCATCCGCCACGGCGAACGGCGCATCCGCCACGGCGGACGGCGCATCCGCCACGGCGGACGGCGCATCCGCCATGGCGAACGGCGCATCCGCCACGGCGAACGGCGCATCCGCCACGGCGAACGGCGCATCCGCCACGACGAACGGCGCATCCGCCACGGCGGACGGCGCATCCGCCACGGCGGACGGCGCATCCGCCACGGCGGACGGCGTATCCGCTATAGCGGATGGCGTTTCCGCTATAGCGGACGGCGTATCCGCTATAGCGGATGGCGTATCCGCTCTAGCGGACGGCGTATCCGCTCTAGCGGACGGCGTATCCGCTCTAGCGGACGGCGTATCCGCTCTAGCGGACGGCGTATCCGCTCTAGCGGATGGCGTATCCGCTCTAGCGGATGGCGTATCCGCTCTAGCGGATGGCGTATCCGCTATAGCGGATGGCGTATCCGCTCTAGCGGATGGCGTATCCGCTATAGCGGATACGCCCCGCGCCGAGCCGTCAAAACCGCGTGCCACGCCCGCATGAGGGCGTCTTGAGCCCGCATGAGCC
>JAITNO010000085.1 GCA_031290405.1 Spirochaetaceae bacterium | reverse complement strand
TCGCACACGCCATGCCGAAACGCTGATTCGTTAAATTCGATAGCGATTTCCATGTCCTCACCCTAACGGTTATGGAAAATTGAGGCAAGCGCTTTCGCGGCGGGCTGGCGCGGGCGGGGGACGGGGGGGGGACAGACACACGCGCCCACGCGCCGGTCGCCAGGCGAGTGGGGGGGGCGTTGCGGGGGGGGCGCGCCCCCCCGCTTGGGGGGTAGCGCGCAACGAAGTGCGCGCGTAGGGGGGGGCTCCCCCCTCCTCCTCTCTTCTCTTCTCTGTGAAAACAAAGCCGAAAGCTGGGGAGGGCCGATTGCGGACAAAAAGCCTATTGCTGGGGGCGTGGCCCCGTAGGGCGCAAGACGCGCCTGTGGCGCCCTGTGGCGCCCTGTGGCGCCCTCATGCTCCTTCTTCTTTAAACAGGGTTCTTGACATTTGGGGGGGGCTGGCGTACTATGGTTGGCAGCAGGCTTTTGTCTGTAGATTAAATATTTGGGGATTCATCGAGCGTGAATCCGAAGGAGTAGAGGTATGAGTCCATATCTTGCTGAGTTTATCGGAACGGCTTTCCTTATTCTGTTAGGTGATGGCGTCGTTGCGAATGTGGTTCTTAAAGGAACCAAAGGGAACAATTCGGGGTGGATTGTTATCACGGTTGGATGGGCTACCGCAGTATTGGTGCCCGCGCTTATGTTCGGCGCCGCTTCCGGCGCTCACTTTAACCCGGCGCTGACTATTGCGCTGGCTGTTGTCCACATTACGCCGTGGGCATTGGTTCCCGGCTACATTGGAGCCCAGTTCTTGGGGGCGTTTGTGGGCGCGGCGCTTGTCTGGGTTATGCACAAAGACCACTTTGACGCGACGGAGGATCAGGGGAGCAAGCTGGCGGTGTTCTGCACGGGACCGGCGATCCGCAACCCGCTCTTGAACTTCATCTGCGAGGTTATCGGCACTTTCGTCCTGCTCTTCACGCTGAGTTACGGCGTGGGGCAGGCGTCTGACGGCGGGCTTGGCGCAATCGGCACCTGGCGCGCGTGGGCGGTGATTTTGACGATTGGCATTTCGCTGGGCGGCACGACTGGTTATGCGATCAACCCTGCCCGCGATCTTGGTCCGCGCATCATGCACGCGATTCTCCCGATTAAGGGGAAGGGGAGCTCGGATTGGGGTTATTCGTGGATTCCCGTTGTGGGTCCGATTATCGGCGCCGTCCTCGGCGCCGTCGCGGCGGCAGCGGTATTCCCGCACTAAAAGGAGTTATGTATGGCAGGAAAGTATTTAGTGGCGCTCGACCAGGGGACGACGAGTTCCCGGTCGATCGTCTTTGACAAGCAGGGCAACATCATTCAGAGCGCCCAGAAAGAGTTTACGCAGATTTTCCCGAAGCCGGGCTGGGTCGAGCACGACCCGCTTGAGATCTGGTCGACGCAGATTGGCGTCTTGGCTGAGGCGAAGACGCGGGCGGGCATCGACGCGAAAGACATTGCGGCGATTGGCATCACCAACCAGCGCGAGACGACGGTTGTGTGGGAAAAAGCCACCGGCAAGCCGGTCTATAACGCGATTGTCTGGCAGTGCCGCAGGACGGCGGAGTATTGCGACACGCTCAAGGCGAAGGGGCTGGACAAGACGATTAAGGAAAAGACGGGCTTGGTCATCGACGCCTATTTCTCGGGCACGAAGGTGCGCTGGATCCTCGAAAACGTCCCCGGCGCGCGGGCGAAGGCTGAAAAGGGCGAGCTGCTCTTTGGCAACATCGACACGTGGCTGGTCTGGAACCTGACGAAGGGGAAGGTCCACATTACCGACTACAGCAACGCCTCGCGGACGATGCTCTTCAACATCCACAAACTCCAGTGGGACGATGAGATTCTAAAGGAGCTGAACATTCCTAAGTCGATGCTCCCCGAAGCGAAGCCTTCTTCCTGCGTCTACGGGAATGCGGCGGCGGAATTCTTAGGCGGCGAGGTGCCGATTGCGGGCATTGCCGGCGACCAGCAGGCGGCGCTCTTTGGTCAGTGCTGCTTCGACGCGGGTCTGGTGAAGAACACCTACGGCACGGGCTGTTTCATCCTGATGAACACGGGCACGAAGGCGGTTGCGTCGAAGAACGGGCTCCTGACGACGATTGCGTGGGGGCTGGACGGCAAGGTTGAATACGCTCTGGAAGGGAGTGTGTTCGTGGCCGGCGCGGCGATCCAGTGGATACGCGACGGGCTGCGGATGATCGACAATGCGGCGTTCAGCGAAGCCTATGCGACGAAGGTTCCCGACACGGGCGGCGTCTACGTCGTGCCGGCGTTCGTCGGCTTGGGCGCTCCCTACTGGGATCAGTATGCCCGCGGCGCGATCCTGGGGCTTACGCGGGGCACGACGAAGGAGCACTTTATCCGCGCGACGGTGGAATCGCTTGCCTACCAGAGCTACGACGTTATCAAGGCGATGGAGGCCGACGCCGGCGTGCCGATTAAGGCGATCCGCGTCGACGGCGGCGCGACGGCGAACAACTTCCTCATGCAGTTTCAGGCGGATGTGCTGAACACTGACGTCGTTCGCCCTAAGGTTATCGAGAGCACGGCGCTCGGCGCGGTGTATCTGGCGGGTCTTGCGGTGGGCTACTATGCGGACAAGAACGACATTGTAAAGAACGTCGCCGTTGACCGCGTGTTCAAGCCGGCCATTGCCGCGGACTACCGCGCAAAACTCATAGCCGGTTGGAAGGAAGCGGTAAAACGCTCTCTGGGCTGGGAGAAATAGTTTGTAATAGACGGCAGGGGCTTCGGCCTCTGCTGTTTTTTTATTTTTAAGGATAATTTGAGTATGGAAGATGTTGTAATAATCGGCGGCGGCGTGTGCGGCTGTTCGCTCTTGTATGAGTTGAGCCGCTGCAAACTTAACACGTTGTTATTGGAAAAAGAGAATGACATTGCCTGCGGGACGACGAAGGCGAACAGCGCGATCGTTCACGCGGGATACGACCCGGAACCGGGGACGGAAATGGCGCGTTTTAACGTGGAAGGCAACGCGCTCATCGAACAATTGTCGAAAAACCTCGACATCATGTATAAAAAGATCGGCTCCCTCGTCGTCGGCTTTGACGACGACGACCGCAAATCTATAGAAAAGCTCCTTGAAAAGGGCGCTAAGAACGGCGTCCCCGGATTAAAGATCGTCGAGGGGGAGGAGCTGTTCAGGATGGAGCCGAACCTCAGCCGCGAAGTGAAGTGCGCCCTCTATGCGCCGAGCGCGGGGATTGTGTCGCCCTGGGAGCTTGCCATAGCCCAGGCTGAGTGCGCCGTCGAAGGCGGCGCGAGGGTCGAGCTTGACTGCGCGGTGAGCGGCGTCAAAAAAGAAAAGGACGGCTGGACGGTCTTGACGAACAAGGGCGATTTCAAGGCGCGCTTTGTCGTGAACGCCGCCGGAGTCAATGCCGACGCGGTAAGTGAAATGGCGGAGCCGAAACGCTTTACGATAACGGCAAAGAGCGGCGAATACTATATTCTGGATACGACGGAGAGTTCCCTCGTGAACTCCGTCGTGTTTCCCTGCCCGTCGAAGCTTGGCAAGGGCGTCCTCGTGGCGCCGACTGTCCACGGGAACATCATCGTGGGGCCGGACAGCAAGGATTGGCCGCGCGGGGATTATTCGACGAGCGCCCAGGGGCTGGACTATGTAAAAAAGAACGCGACGCGGGTGGTGCCGAGCGTCAACTTCCGCGCGTCAATCAGGAACTTTTCGGGACTCCGCGCCGACGCGGGGCTCGAAGACTTTATCGTCGGCGAATCGAAGGCCAGCCCCGGCTTCTTCAACATAGCCGGCATCAAATCACCCGGCCTCAGCTCCGCCCCAGCCATCGCGCGGGAAGTGGCAAAGCAGCTTCACGCGGCGGGTTTGGCGTTCGAGCCAAACCCCTCGTTCGTGGGCACACGGCGAGTGCGGCGCTTCAAGCACATGAGCGAGGCTGAAAAGCGGGCGGCCGTCAAGGAAAACCCGCTCTACGGCATCATCGTCTGCCGCTGCGAAACCGTTACCGAAGGCGAGATTGTCGACGCGCTCAAGCGCCCCGTTCCGCCGCGCTCGCTTGACGCGGTTAAACGGCGTTGCACGCCGGGAATGGGGCGCTGCCAGGGCGGATTCTGCGGGCCGCGCGTCCTCGAACTCATTCAAAAACATCTGGGGCTCAAGCCGGAAGCAATCATGAAGGACCGCGCGGGAATGTACATCGTGACGGGAGAGACAAAACAAGGAGGCGTAAGATGAAAGAACTGAAGGGAAAATACGACGTAGTGGTCGTCGGGGGGGGGCCTGCGGGACTCGCCGCGGCGCTTTCGGCAAAAGAGGGCGGCGCAAAGGACGTGCTCCTCCTTGAAAGAAACAACAGCCTCGGCGGCATATTGAACCAGTGCATCCACAACGGCTTCGGGCTGCATTACTTTAAGGAAGAACTTACCGGGCCGGAATATGCGGCGCGCTTTATCGCGAAGGTGCGCGAGACGGACATCGAAATCGTTACCGGCGCGATGGTCCTTGACGTCGCCCAAGACCGCGTCGTTCATCTTATCAACAAGGACGCCGGCTACATGACGGTAACGGGCAAGGCGATCATCCTCGCCATGGGTTGCCGCGAGAGGCCGCGCGGGGCAATCGGCATCCCCGGCGCGCGCCCCGCCGGCGTCTTTACCGCAGGCGCCGCTCAGCTCTACATCAACATCGAAGGCTTTTCCGTGGG
>JAITNO010000073.1 GCA_031290405.1 Spirochaetaceae bacterium | reverse complement strand
AGGCTGTCGGCTCATCTCTTTACGCGGGCCTGCGGCGCTAAGCGATCCGCACGACGCCCTGGTCGCCCAGGCGCGCGCAGATGTCGGCGTAGCGTTCCCCGGACAGCGGGTCGCGCGCGTCGCCGTCCAGCTCGAGCAGGGGCTCCAACGCAAAACGACGTTCCTTCAGGCGGGGGTGGGGGACCTCAAGCTCGCGCAGGGGACAGGCGCCTTTTTCGCATATGACGCGGTCTCCAAACAGGAGAATGTCAATGTCGATGCTGCGCCGCCCCCACCGCGTTTCGTGCGTCCGGTCCCGCCCGTATGATGCTTCGATGCGATGGATGGTTTCGAGCAAAGATGAGGGCGCGCCGTCAAAGACGCCGCATACGGCGGTGTTGAAGAACTCAGGCTGGTTTTCGACGTGCATCGGCGCGCTGCGGTACATCGACGCGGCGCGCAAGGCGCCTAAAGACGCGCGAAGGTCGTCTATCGCGGCGCGCAGGATGGCCGGCGAATCGCCTTCGTTTGAGCCTAAGCCCAGGATGACCGCGCTCATGCGCCGGTTTCCGCTTTCCAGGCTGCGATGAATCGCTCGTGGGCCGCGATCGTCGCCGAAAGGTGCGCGTCCTGGACTTCGCCCCTGCCGAGCCAGTCCGCGCCTTCCATCGTGTAGAGATGCTTTAAGGTTCCCTCCACATCGGAGACCGTGCAGCGCGGGTCGTTCTTCCGCCGCCGCTCGAGGCCGGCCAGCTCGTCGCTCAGCGTCTGCTCGTAGAGCTCATCCCGCCACGTGCGTTCATCTGTCATGGGCTTCTATCTCTCTTCGCGTCGTCTTTTCATCGACGGCGATTAAGACGCCCAGCACGACCTCTTTATACGCATCCCGGCGCTCTATCCAATTTCCCCACTCGTCAAATGTGTAGTGATGATCGACATACCGGCTGCCGTCGGCGCCGCGCATCGTTTGGCGGACGGGCAGGCCGCGCTCGTCATACTGGATCTCTATCTCCTGGGTTGTTTCCTCAGGTTTTTCCGCGCCCGCTTCTTTGTTTTCGCCGCCGCCTTCCTTAAAACGACGCGTCCAATAACGCACGCCGTTGGAATTGTACAGCGCGCCTGAGGCGCCGTCGGGCAACGCGATGCCTGTAACGTTTCCCATGCCGTCGTAGAACATTTCCGTCGTTGCCGAGCCCTCCGCGCTTCGCCTTTCGACGGCGACGCACGCGCCCTGGCCGTCGCCCGAAAAGCGTATGCAGTACAAAAAGAGCGCCGTCCCGTCTTCGGCAAAATGCGCCTCGATGATTTCATCGTTGGAATAGGCGAACGACGCAAAAGCGTACGCCTCGTTATGGCGCACCCGCGCAATCCGCGGCGCGGGGGCGTCGCCGAGCAGGGGGGAGGGAGAAGCCTCATACTCCAAGAATTCGATGTCGATGGCGGTTTCGCCGCCGTCGGCCTCGCCGTCGACAGCGGCCTCGCCGTCGGCCTCGGCCTCGCCGTCGGCCTTCGCGTCGGCCTCCGCCGCTCCGTCTTGCCGCTCGCGCGCCGTTATCGTCAAACCCGAAAGAATGTTTTCGTTGCTTGAGATCGTCTGGACGGCGAACACGGCCCCGCCGTAAAAGAAAGGAAACGCGCTCAGTGCGCCGTCGGCGTTTCTTGCCACGCGGTACTCTCCGGCGTCCGTCGTTATCGTTATCGCGTCGTATGCGCCCTTTACGACAAAGGCGTCCACCGGCAAGGCGGGATCCCAATCAGGAGAAAAGCTCACACGGCCGCTCAACGCCGCGCGATAGAAGAGCGCAATCGGGGCCTCCATCTGGTCGCCGCCACACACCGGCAACGCCATAAAAAGAAAGAGAATGAGGGAGCAGGGAGCGAAGAACCCCCTGCCGCTACGCAGGTTTACGCACACGATTCAGCGCGTCTGCCGCGTCTCGATACGAAGAGTTGATGCGAAGCGCACGCTCAAAAGCCTCCGCCGCGTAGGCCTTGTCGCCCAGCGCCTCGCGCGCCAGACCAAGCCGGTACCACCAGAGGGCCATCCCCGGCTCAAGCCGCACCGCTATGGTGTAGGCGATGTCGGCATGATGAAACTTTCTTTGCGCGCGGTAGATCTCGCCAATGAAGAAATACGCGGTGGACGAGCGGTCCGCCGGCTGCTGCGTGTTGATGTACCGTTCCATGTTTCGCAAAGAGGCCGCGTAATTCTCCAAATAAAAATACGCTTCGCCCATCGTCTCGACAATGCGCTGGTCGTTTTGCAGGCGAAGCGCCTGCTGCCCCCAGCGGATAACCGCGCTATACTTCCTCTGCCGCTGGAGCGACCACGTTAAGACGGCGTAACTGTCCGAAGTGGCCCGACCGCCGTTAATCTCGTCCAGGCAGATGTTCACCGCTTCCTCGTAACTCGCGTTCGCCTCTTCGTTGCGCCCGCTCCCCTCAAACTCCCGTCCCGCGCGGTACTGCGCCAACGCGTCCGGCTGTTCCTGGGCAAAAGCCCCCCACGCAAACCCACACAATAAAAAAACCGCAATGTGTTTCATAAACCCTCTGCCGGCGTCTTAGCCGGATCCTCATAATCTTTATACAAAAACCGACGAATCTTGCTCTGCGCGTTTTTTTCAAACGCACTCTCCCTAAGGATAAAGCCCGAAATCTTTTTATATGCGGGAAGCGTCCGATTCACCCGTGAAATCTCTTTCTTAACCAGCTGACGTATAAACGCCTTGTCGAGACCCCCATCCGCGTAATCTTCCTTCAGCGCCTCGTAGTGAGGATATGCGATGGCAAAGATCGCCTCGCCGGACTCAGGATCCTTCCTCCCCAGGACAAGAATCTCGCCGACAACGCGCGAATTGTTAAAGTGAGACTCAATCTCTTCGGGATAGATGTTCTTCCCGCCCGAAGACACGATCAGATTCTTTTTCCGCCCGTTGATGAAGATAAACCCCCGTTCGTCCCGGTAGCCCAAGTCGCCCGTTTTAAGATAGCCCTGCGCGGTAAACATCTGCGCCGACTCCTCCGGCTTTTCATAATAGCCCAGCATAAGGGACGGCGACTTAACGATGATCTCGCCGCTCTCCCCCAAGGGAAGCTCCTTCGCGTCATCCTCCGCGTCGACGATTTTAACATCGGTGTATTTTACCGGAAGCCCCACAGAATAATTGTTTTTATACTCAGGCGTGCTCACGCTGATAAGGGGACTGTTTTCGCTCATCCCATAGCCATGCACAATGTTGAAGCCCAAAGAGTCGAAGAAATCCGCCGTCCGGGCGCTCAGCGCCCCGCCGCCGGCAACCATGATGTTTATCGATTCCAGCCCCGCCTTCTTTCTAAGGAAGCGAAAAACCTTCCTGCCGAAGCCGGGATCCCCCCGCTTCGCCCGGGCAAGCGCAACGCGGCGCAGAACGTCCAGCGGAAAGCGGACCGCACAAGGAATCGCATCGTATTTCGATTCAATCGCCGCCATAAATTTATCGTAGAGCATGGGAACGGCGATAAGGAACGTGCCTCGCCCGTCGCGGATGTCGTCGACGACGACCTGGCCGACAAGACGCTCGACGATGATCGTCGGAATCCCGCAGCTCAGCGGCGCCAAAAACGAGCAGGTCGTCGGGTAGGTATGGTGGAGCGGCAGCACATTGATGAAGGCGTCGTCCTGCGTGGGCCTCAGCATAAGAACAGCGGCGTTCGCATTTGCGATGACGCCGCGGTGCCGCAACGTAACGCCCTTCGCAAAACCGGTCGTCCCGGAAGTAAACACGATGGAGCACGGATCGTCCCCCTTGATGCTTTCGGGCGCGGGCAACTCCTGCCCCGAAGCGTCCAGCCCAAAACGCTCGAAAGAATCCCCGTCAATCGCCGTGGAAACAGCCAGCCCAGAGGCGGCGAGCGACGCGGCAAAATCAGCCTTGCGGCGGGAGAAAAACCCCGCCTTAGCCCGCGTAAATTCAACAATGTTACGGCATTCTTCGTCCGAGATAAAAAAATCCACCGGCACGACGACGCAGCCGGCAATCGCCGCGCCCATCCAGACCGCCATCCACTCCGGCCGGTTTTCCGCCCACAGCACGACGCGGTCGCCGTGCCGCAAGCCTGAAGCAAGAAGCCCCCGCGCAATGCGGCGGCACGCGTCGACGAACATCCGGTACGTCCAGAGCGTGAACTCCCTCTGTTTGCCCTCGCGGAACAGAATCGCCGGCTTTTCGGCAAACGCCTTGCGCGCATCAAGCCACTCAATAAAATTGGCAAACGGCATATCCGCCCACGGCGCGATATAAACTTCCGAATCAAGCATGGCGAATTCTAATCCCAAAACAGCCAAAATGTCTAGGGCGCCCGCTATGAACAACCCCGCGGCAGAGGAGCGGCGGGGTTTTCAACCCTCGCGTTCCGATAAAAAAGGTTCGAGTTGCCGCGTCCAGGGCCATTTCTTTTGGAGGGCGCGGGCGGCGGCGCGGGCGGCAGGCTTGGTGGGAAAAAGGCCGAAACAGGTTGAGCCGGAGCCCGATAGGCTCGCAATATCCGCGCCGGCGGCTGTCAAGTCGCAGATCATCGCCCGGTATGCCGCTTTTTCTTTGCCCGTGCCGTGCGCCAAAAACACCGGCAGGAAGTCGTTGCGCCAGGCTTCTTCAGTCTGCGCCCTGACTCCGGCCCTTCTTGACGCGTCCAAAAGTCTGAAGGCGCGGGCGGTGTTGCTTGCGAACAGGGGGTTGATGAGCACGGCAAAACATTCAGGCGCGGGGATGGGGGTGATTTTTTCGCCGCGGCCTGTAACGATCGCCGCGCCGCGCTCAAGGAAAAAGGGAACGTCGCTGCCGAGTTCCGCCGCCGCGTCCCGCAGGGCGTCGGGGCTCAAGGGCCGCCCGGTCATCTCGTTAAGGGCGGCAAGCGCGGCCGCCGCGTCCGACGAGCCGCCGCCGAGTCCCGCGCCGGAAGGGATGCGTTTTTTTACGGTGATTTTAAGGAGGGGCGGGGGGGGGACGGGCGCTTTTTGCCAAAAAAGGCGGACGGCCTTGCAGACGAGGTTTTTTTCGCTCGGCAGATTGTCCAGCGGCGAGGCCAGTTCGGGCGGCAAGGGGGAGTTGTCCATCTGGATGGCGCACGTGGGGGCCCTGCGCGGCGGGCGGCTGAGTGCGCCGCGCTCAAACTCGAAGCTGAGTGCGTCGCACAGGTTGAGCGCGAGGAAGATGCTGTCGATGTCGTGGAAGCCGTCGCCGCGTTTTGCGCCGACGGCGAGGTGTAGGTTGATTTTGCAGGGCGCCTCTATGACCATAAAAGACTATAGCACAAACGCGCCGCCCTTGACCATGAGGCCTTGCGCAAGTAGACTTAAGGCGCGATGAACGATGTGGCGCGTATGATAGTAGATTGTTTCGATGCGTCTTAACATTGACGGCGACCTCAACCCGATGCAGGCGAAGGCCGTCACGTGCGTCGACGGCCCCGTCCTCATCATTGCCGGCGCCGGCTCGGGGAAGACGCGGGTCATTACGTATCGCATAGCGCATATGCTTGAGCGGGGCATCCCCCAGTCGCAGATTCTGGCGTTGACCTTCACAAACAAGGCGGCGCGTGAGATGGAGGTTCGCGTAAAGGAGCTTACCGGGCGCAAGCTCCCGATGCTTACCGTCAGCACGTTCCACAGTTTCGGCGCCCAGATACTGCGCAACGAAATTGAAACGCTCGGCTACCGGAAAAACTTTTCCATTTACGACGAGGGCGATAAGACGCAGGCGGTGAGCGAGGCGCTGCGCGAATGCAAGCTGTCCGGAGACGGAAACAATCCCCGCGACATTGCCTCTCTTTTTTCAAACGTCAAGACGGGCATGGCGCAATGGGGGGTGAACGCAAACACGGCGTATAGGGACGCATATGATGAGTATCAAAGAAACCTCAAGGTGTACAACGCCTGCGACTTCGACGATCTGTTGGTTCTGCCGGTCATGCTGTTTGAAGAGCATCCCGATGTGTTGCAGAAGTATAGGGGACGATATAAGTACATTATGGTGGATGAGTTCCAGGATACCAGCGGCGGACAGTACCGGATGATGAAGCTGCTTGCCGATAGGAACGTCTGCGTCGTGGGCGACGACGACCAGTCGATATACTCCTGGCGCGGCGCAAACTACGAGAACATCGTCAATTTTGAAAAAGACTTTCCCGGCCTCCTTGAAATAAAGCTTGAACAGAACTATCGTTCGACGACGACGATACTGGAGGCGGCCAACGGCGTTATCGCGCACAACAACAACCGCAAAGAAAAAAAGCTCTGGGCTGACAATGCCGGCGGCAAGCCCATCGCGTTCCATATCCCAGACAATGAAAGCGCGGAAGCGGACTTTATCGTCGAACAGATTCTGGCCATCGCCGTACACGACAAACTCAAGTATGACGACTTCGGCATCCTGCTCCGCGCCAATTCGCTTACGACGAGCATAGAGGAGGCCTTGCTTGCCGCAAACATTCCCTACCATGTGTCGGGCGGGCAGAGTTTTTTCGCGCGTAAAGAGATAAAAGACATCATAAGCTATCTGCGCGTCGTCGCAAATCCGAACGACGATGTGAACCTCTTGCGCATTGTCAACACTCCCCGGCGGGGCATCGGGAAAACTGCGATCGCGGGCTTAATGGAAGTTGCCAAGAAAAACGGCTGCCCCTTCTGGGACGCGATGACCCGCGTGCGCTATGCCGAGCAAACGTTTTTTCAAGAGGTGGCGAAGGTCGAGATAGACGAATTCATGTCGCTTATCGAACGGCAGCGCGAGGCCCTGCTGGGGAAGCGCGGATTGTCCGCAAAGGTCCGCGCCCTTGTCGACGAGATTGATTATCACGGTTATCTTCTAACGGAGTACAACAAGAGTGAAAAGCTTGCGCGCTTCAAGTGCGCGATGATAGAAACGTTTCTGCAATCAATCGAAACATGGGAGGGCAACGACGACAATCTGGACCCGACGCTCTATCCCTACCTTAACCGCATCAGCCTTATTACCCGCGACGAGGGCGCCGGCGAGGCGGACAAGGGCAAGGTGAATGTGATGACGATACACGCCTCGAAGGGGCTGGAGTTTCCCGTGGTGTTCATCGCGGGGGCGGAAGAGGGGATCATACCCCACGAACGGAGCCTTGAGGAAGAATCGGGCAACATTGAAGAAGAGCGCCGCCTCTTTTATGTTGCCATCACCCGCGCCCGCGACAAACTGTTCATCACGTCGTGCGCGAAACGGAAGCGCAACCAAGCGCTTATGGACAGGCTCCCTTCGCCGTTTTTAAGCGAGATACCCCCGCACTTGATGGAAACCTTCAATCCCGAAAAGAGCGGGACGCTTACCTCGACGACTGACTTCTTTACGATGATGAAGGCGAAGTTTGCCGCCGTTTAATCAGCGTTGGCCAAACGCCTCGACGACGCCTTTAATCTGGTTGTTGCATTTTTGCAGGTTAAATTCATTCAGATCGAAGGCTGCGCCAAGCTGTTCTTTCGCGGTTTTTCTTTCTTTGGCGTTGGCCGAATCCAGCGCGGAGATAAACCGGCGGAACCGGAGCGGCCCTTCGACTTTTTCCGGCGGGGCGGCGTTCTCGCCCATGGTGCAATGCGCCTTTCCATTCTGCGCGGCGACGCATACGGAAAGAACGATGATCTTTACCGTCCAGTGAGTTCCATATTCATACATAAACTCGGCTACATTCTCGCCGAACAGGGTCGCAAGTTCAATTGATTCTTTTACGTTGTTGTGTTCGTCGATCCACTTATAGTGTTTTTCTTTGGCGTCGACGATGAAGAAATGGTTGTAGATTCCCTTCCACCCGAAGAGCGCCTGAATTAAATTATGCAATTCGGCGAGGGTAACGCTGCACGGCAGCACAAGGCGCCGCCACACGTCCGTTCCGCCTATGCTGATCTGTATGCTGCGCCAATCCGCATCGACGACGGAATCAAACTTTACCAGGGTGATGTTGCTGCGCCGGTAATTGTCCAGCGATTTGTCTATCATCTCTTTTACTTCTGCAAACGTTTCGCACATGCTCTCCAGGGAATTGTCCATGGCGCCGAGTTCATTCCCAAAGGGGTCGTCGTTGGCGTCGAGATTTTCGAGGATGACTGCGGCGTGCTGTTGAATCTGCGACAGAATGATGAAGGAATGTTTCGGCAGCCAACGGGAATCTATCCCTCCCTTTTTAAGCCGCGCGGAAAGATCGATGACGGCGGTATGCAATTCGGCGACGCGCTGGCGGACGGGGCCCGCGTCCTTGTCCGAAAAAATCAAATAGGTTTCTTCAAACTCTTCCATTGTTTCAAAGACATAGGAGGCAAGCATTTCCAAATCCCATCGGCTCATTTTTATCGAAGGGGGAACAATCCTTTGAACTATTTCCGCAATGTCCGAATCGTTGCGATACAGCGCGTCGCGCACATAGGCTTGCGCGACAAATTCAGAGACGGGCACGCCGTTCTGAAACAGCATCGTTTCGAGAGGCGTTTCGTCGCACTGAGTGTGTATGCCCCGCAGCTCGCGGTAATCGGGGATGTCTTTCCCCGCGTACCAGAACCGCGATTCGATGCCGAATTGGACCACTTCGATTTTATCGGTCTTCTTGTAAAGAAAATCTTCCAGGGGGTAACAGGGAACGTCCCGCATGCGCTCTCCGCCGCAGAAGTACGCCCAGGCGGCTTGTTCTTCCGTTGTGCCGTCGGCGCCGACGGCCTCAAACGATTTCTTGAAGCCTTCTTCCGCGGCGCAGAGCCATTCGTCCAAATCGGCTTCGCTCCAGGAATCTCCTGCGGCGCGTTCCAGGTCAAAGCGGCCGTTTTGCCAGTCTTTGACGCTGGCGACGATCCTGTCTCCGGGGACGAAGCCCGTTTCGCGGTAAAAGCGCCGCATATCGACGGTCTTAATGGAAACCTCGGCGGGGTCCTCGTAAGGGTCGGCGTTAAAGGCCTTTTCGTTGTCGGGACTTTCCTGCGCGATGTACTGGGGGGCGAACTCTTCGCCGAATATCGAATAGTAGGGGTAGAGCTCTTCAGGGTCGGCTTCCGTGCTGGTGAATGGGATGGGCTCTCCGTTCCAGTAGAAGACGTATTCATGCGGCAAGAGACCGGGGTTGGCAAGAGGCGCGCACCGGTGCCCCGGGATAAGGATGCCGTTCAAAAGCTCGACGCGGGTTGGACAGATGACAAAACGCGCATCGGAAAAACAGCCCCGGCGCGTAATCCATTTGTTCGCCCCGACCTCAAAGGCGAGGCGCTGCGTCTTGATAAGGCCGGCTATGTCCGTGGAAAGCCTGCCAAAGCGGCGCCGGTCCTTTTTGTAGACGGCGGAGGCGACTTGTTTGATCGTAAAAGGTTCGATCCTGTCGGTTAAAAAATCATAAAGGGCTTCTTCTTGTTCCGGGCTCATGGCCGCTATGGTAGGGAAAAACGCGTTCTGTTTCAAGTGCGCCCGCGTCCGCTTCGCGCTGACCCGCAACGCCCCGCCTGAGGTTTTTTAGGGCTCCCCAGGCCTCCCCCGCTTACGGGCGCCGCCTCCGGCGCATTCCGCGCCGCCTTCAGCGGCCACCGCGCCGCCTCCGGCGCATTCCGCGCCGCCTCCGGCGCATTCCGCGCCGCCTTCAGCGCATTCCGCGCCGCCTCCGGCTGACCCCGCGCCGCTAATGCAGGCGCCCACGCTATGAGCGCAGGCGCCCACCCTGTCAGCGTAGGCGCCTCCCCTGTCAGCGCAGGCGCCTACATTATAAAGAGGGAGGAGCGCGGGGCGGCGAAGGAAGAACGCGGGGCGGCGAGGGAAGGACGCGGGGCGGCGGGGGAAGGACGCGGCTTGACGCGGGAGCAGGGGGGAGCGCTTGACAAAAGAGGCGCGGCGAGGCAAACTGAAACCCACATTCAATTACAAGGAGCCTTTATGAAAAAGCTTGTCAGTGTTCTTTCGGTTTTCGCACTCGTTTCGATTGTTCTTCTTGCCGGCGCCTGCGGCGCGGATAAGAGCAAAACCCTCATTATCGGGGCAAGCCCCGTTCCCCATATGCTCATCCTCGACTTTATCAAGGGCGATTACGAACAAAAAGGCTTCGAGCTGGAAGTCAAGGAGTTCACCGATTATGTTACGCCGAACACGGCCGTCCTCGACGGCAGCATTCACGCGAACTTCTTCCAGCACATTCCCTATCTGGAGGCGCGCCGCGAATGGGACGTGCTTACCTCTGTTTTGGGCGTTCACATCGAGCCGCTCGGGCTCTATTCGGTCAAACATAAAACCCTCGAAGCAATTCCCGACGGCGCGACGATCGCCGTCCCCAACGATTCGACGAACGGGGGCAGGGCATACCTCCTCTTGCAGGCCAAAGAGCTTATCAAGCTGAGGGCGGGCGCCGGACTGGAGGCAAGCGATTTGGATGTCGTCGAAAATCCGCATAACTATAAGTTTCGCTCTCTCGAAGCCGCGCAGTTGCCGCGCGTCCTCGACGATGTGGACGGCGCGTGCATCAACGGGAACTACGCCCTCGAAGCGGGCTTCAATCCGATGAAAGACGCCCTTATTATAGAAGGATCCGATTCGCCCTACGTCAACATCGTGGTCGTAAAAAGAGGATTCGAGAACGACCCGCGGATAACGGCGCTTAAAGAAACGCTGTTCACCCCCAAAGTTCGGGAGTTCATCCTGAACCAGTGGTCTGACGGCAGCGTCGTTCCGGTTTTTTAAGGGGCCTTTATGAAGGGTGCACAAGGGAAAGGGCGCACGCGCTTGTCTGTCTTCACGGCCTCTGTGCTTAGGGGCGCACGGGAAAAACGGCGCGCGCTTGTGGTTGTTTTCACGGCGGCTTTGCTTTCAGGCTGCGCGGGAGGCGCTCAAAGCGCCGAGCCGGCGGAGGCCGTCGACGAAGCGCTCCTGGCGGATGCGCCGCCGCCTGGCGCCACGATGGACGACGTTAAAAACATCGCCTGGGAGTTGACCGAGGTGGCCTCGCCCGGCGGCGTCCTCTCCATTAACCGCGCGGCGCTGGCGGCGAAGAATACGAGCGCGTTCTACACGCTGCGCTTAACGAACGAGGGGGCGTCGGGGACTGCGGCTCCCAACAAGTATTTCGCCCCATACAAGAGTTCGGAAGGGTCGACCATCGAGCTGTTCCCCATGCGAAACACCCTTATGGCAAGCATCGCCGCCACCGCGCTCACGTTGAGCGAGAGGGATTACTGTTCGTACATTCAGAACGCCTACCGCTGGGAAAAGGAAGGCGGCATCCTCCGCCTTTACTCAAGAAGCTCAGGCGGCGCCGACGTCGTTTTGAGCTTCCAGCAAGCGGGAAGCTGAAGGCGCGCCCAGGCCGTCGATGAGTTTGACGCCCTTGACGCTCTCCTCTTCATCCTCTATGATTGCACCATGACTGAAGTTCTGTCGCAGGATGAAATTGACCAGCTTTTAACGGCAATCAACCAGGGTGAAGTCGGCGCCACCGACGAAGTAAAAAAAACGCCGACCGACACCCGTAAAATCAAAATCTATGACTTTAAGCGCCCTGACAAGTTTTCAAAGGAACAGATAAACACCGTGCGGATAATGCACGAAACCTTTGCACGGCTTACGACGACGGCGCTTTCGGCGAACCTCCGCTCGATGGTGCACGTCCACGTCGCTTCGGTCGACCAGCTTACCTACGAAGAGTTCATCCGCTCGATTCCCACGCCGACCACGCTGGCGATTATCAACATGGACCCGCTCAAGGGCAACGCGATCCTTGAAGTCGATCCGGCGATTACCTTTTCGATTATCGACCGCCTCTTCGGCGGCACCGGCGAGGCGGCAAAGGTTCAGCATGAGCTGACGGACATCGAACAATCGGTCATGGAAGGGATTATCGTCCGCATCCTGGGGAATATGCGCGAGTCGTGGGCGCAGGTAATCGACCTCCGCCCGCGTTTGGGGCAGATCGACACCAACCCCCAGTTTACGCAGATTGTGCCGCCGAACGAGATGGTCGTCTTGGTAACGCTCGAAACGAAGGTCGGCGAGGTCGAGGGCATGATGAACTTCTGCATCCCCTACCTTACCATTGAGCCGATAATCGGCAAACTTTCCGCCCAGTTTTGGTATTCTTCCGCGCGTCAGGCGACAAACACGGAAAACCTCAATGTCCTTAAGGAAAAACTCGTCAGCGTCGATGTTATGCTGACGGCGGAAATCGGGAAGATAAATATTCCGGTGCGCGACGTCCTTGCGCTGCGTTCCGGCGATGTGATTCAGCTTTACAATGTAAACGTCGGCGACCCGTTCACCGTGAACGTCGGCACAAGACAGAAATTCCTGTGCCGTCCGGGCATCGTCGGCAAGAAGATGGCCGTTCAAATCATAAAAAAGATGGCGGACATAGAACAAAGCGAACTTGAAGAGTTCGCAAGCGAAGGGGAGGAACTATTATGAGTGACAGCGCTCTTTCACAGGCCGAGATCGACGCCCTGCTCGCGCCCGGCGGCAAAGCTTCCGGCGGCGGCCCGGACGATTCCATCCCAGAAAACACCGCCGACGCCGGCGCGCTGGAGGCCTTTCTCGGCGGGACGGTCGCGTCTCTTTCCGCGAATCTTTCGGCGATGACCGGCGGCTCCGTCGCCTTTTCGACGCCGAAGGTCGGCAACAAGGAGCGCGACGCTTTCTTGGGCGACCTCCCGAACATGGTTACCGTCGTAAAAGTTGATTTTACATCCGGCTTCCCCGGCGAGCACATCTTCCTTATCCCCGAAGAGACGGCGAAGAGCATCGCCAGCCTGATGAACAAGGAAGAGAACATCGCGCTTGACGACATGGCCATGTCCGTCGTCGGCGAGGCGGTCTCCCAGATTACCGGGACGCTCATCACCGCGCTTACCGGCAAGACGGGCAACAAGTCCATCGCCTCCGCCCCGCCCGAGGCGGCGAACATCCCCAAGGCCACGGCGGCGCTTCCCGCCGGAGCCTTTACCGTTGCCGCCTTCGAGCTTGACCTGGGCGACGGGAAAAAGCAGCCCATCTGGGAAATCTTCGGCCCCTCCGTCGCGTCGGGCATATCCGCCGCGTTGACCGCAGGCGCCGCCCCAAGCGCCGCCCCAGGCGGCAAAGCAGGCGCCGCTCCAGCAGGCGGCGGCGCCCCAAGCGGCGGCGTTGTCGGCGGCGGCGGCTTCGGCGCGCCCCCCAATATGCAGTCCGTCCAGTACCCCAACCTCTCCAGCACAAACGCGCCCCGCGAGCAGGGAAACATCGGCCTCCTCATGGACGTTTCGATGGAGATGACCGTCGAGCTTGGCCGCGCCCGCAAACAGATAAAGGAAATACTCTCGATGGGCGAAGGCACCATCATCGAGCTCGACAAACTCGCCGGCGAACCCGTGGACATCCTCGTCAACCACAAACTCATCGCCAAGGGCGAAGTCGTCGTCATCGATGAAAGCTTTGGCGTGCGCGTTACCGAGATCGTTTCCCCCTCCGAACGAATGCCCAATGTAAACTAGGGGCGCGCCCCCAAGGCAAGAACCATGAGAAGATTTGAATCCGAATCAGCCGCGCTCATCAAGGCGCTCCCCCACATCAAAGCATTGCGCGGAAAGACCATCGTCGTCAAATACGGCGGCAACGCCATGATAAACGACGCCTTGAAAGCCGCCGTCATCGAAGACGTCGTCTTCATGCAGACAGCCGGAATCCCCGTCGTCCTCGTCCACGGCGGCGGGCCCGAAATCGAAGCTATGCTGAAAGCCGTCGGGAAAGAAAGCCATTTCATCAACGGCCTGCGCCACACCGACGAGGAGACCATGGCCATCGTCCAGATGGTGCTCTGCGGCAAAGTCAACAAAGACATCGTCGCCCTGCTCGAAACCGCAGGCGCCACCGCCGTCGGGCTGTCCGGCATCGACGGCTCCCTCTTCCAGGCCGAAAGGGAAAAGGGCGCCGACTTAGGCCTCGTCGGGAAAATCCACACCGTGAACGTCGCCTTCCTCAAGGCAATCATGCAGAGCGGCGCGCTGCCCGTCGTCTCGTCTGTCGCGCTCGGCTCAGGGGCCGACAGAGGCATCGCCCTCAACGTCAACGCCGACACTGCCGCCGCAAAAATCGCCGCCGCAATCAAAGCCGAAAAACTCATCCTGATGACCGACGTCCCCGGCATCCTCCGCAACGTCCACGACCCCGACAGCCTGATAAGCAACGCCAGCCTTGCCGACATCGACAAACTCAAAAAAGACGGATCAATCACCAAAGGCATGATACCCAAAGTCGATTGCTGCGAAATCGCCCTGCACGGCGGCGTCAAACGCGCCCACATCATCGACGGCCGCGCCCCCCACGCCCTCCTCGCCGAACTCTTCACCGACGAAGGCATCGGCACCATGATAGAGTAGCGCCGCCCATCCCCTCACCGCGCCGCGCGCCGCAGCGCATCGTTCACCGCGTCAAGAAAGCCCTCGCTCGACAGCGTAGCCCCGCTTATCGCGTCGACGTCCGTTGAATCGCCTTCAAGAATAAGCTCCGTCAATTCCCGCATCGCTTCGGCGCCGATAAGCTCATCCTCGCACTGTTCGACAATCCGTATCTCCAGAATCGACCACGCGTCCGTCTCGACGGCAACCTCGATCGCCCCATTGCGCCCCACGCCCTGTCCCCGATGGCGCCCCGCGTAAAAACGCGCCGCACATTGAAGCGAAACGCAGCCGGCACAACACAGAAGCGCCGGCAGCAGAAACAACCATTTCTTCATATCTTTCATGCCTATACTTATTGCGCGCGCATTCCTGCCGCTTTAATCTTTTTTGGCGCCGAGTGCGCTTTTTGCGGCCTGCGGCGCTGCGCCCCGACGCAGGCCGCCCGCCCCCCGCCACACAAAAAAGCCCCCGGCATTTACCGGCGGGCCTTCAATCTTACTTCGCTCTCTCCCGCCTTACCGCATGAGCGCGATTATCCTGACGCTGCCGTTGCCGGAGCGGGCGCCGGCACCGTTTGCCGCAGGTGTTACATCGAAGAACGAGCCGTTGGCCCAGGATGAACCGCCGCCGCCTGCGACACCACGACCAGTAGCGTTCGCGCCATAGTAACCGCCGCCGCCGCCCGCGCCGCCTTCGTCACCGTACCCTGTAGTCGCGCCATTGCCGCCGATGCCTGTCGCGTAGTAGGCTGTCATGGTCGCCCCTGCGCCGCCGTTGCCGCCATTCGCGCCATATCCGCCATTGCCGTTTCCGGCGTTTCCGCCGCCGTAGCCCGCGCCGCCAACTGCCTTTGCGCTGCCACCGCCGCCGCCTGCAACCAGTATTCTGGTGGTATAGTCGCCGCCGGACGTTCTCATATCACTGGCGCCGCCGCCGCTGCTACCGCCCGGATAGGTGTTGAGCCCTTTGCCGCCTTTGCCGCCGCCGTTGTAGCCGCCGGCCGCTTCTGAGCCGCCTACTTTCCCGCCGGCACCTGCTCCGCCAACCCTAATCTCGTAAATGGCGCCTTGCGTAAGATGTATCGTGCCCTTGATAGCGCCGCCTTTGCCTCCCGTGCCCGATCCGCTGCCGCCCTGTGCGCCGTTTAGTTCGATTTCGTAGTCGTCATCCCAGGGGACGACCCATTCGGTGGAGCCTGGCGCGGCGCTCTTGACCAGCTCCTGCGCAACTCCGCTCCCGTTGCCGACCGTATTGTTGTCAAGCAGCGTCCACAGAACGTCAGTCAGCGGCATAACAACAAGGGCATTGCTCGTTCCTTCTATAATGATCCTCGTTTGCTTGATGGCCGCGTAGCTGTTCGCCGAAGGGATGCCCCCCAGCGTGATTTTCACGCCAGGATAAACGGGCAGCGTCGGGTCGACGCCCAGCCTGACGGCGTAGCTGCCGTATTTGCCCGCCGCGCCGTGGGCGTCGAGGTAGGTGAGGGCCGCCGTCAGGTCGTTCGCGCTCGCGCCGGTCATGGCGGGGACGGCAATCGGCCACGGGTTGCCGTCCTCGTAGAGCCCCGCCCCCAGAGAGGCCGCCGGATTGACCACGGCCACGCTGATGGCGCCGTTGGCGTTGGCGGACGGGAAAGCTGTCGTGCCATAGGCCGCGAAGTCCGTGTCCGCGTCCTGCGCCACGTCGTTCAGACCGTTGCGGATGGTCCAGACGGGGGCCGCGTTGCCGGTGGCGGCAATCGCCGCCCACGCCGTGGTGTCGCCCAGCCCGAAGGGGGCGTATTCCATCTTGAAAGAGGCCGTCATCGGCGCGCCGCCCGCATCAAACGTCGTCAGCATATACTCCGCCGTGCCGCGCGTCGTGTGAGGCTTATTCTCATCATTCGTCTTGTTCGCGTCGTTCCAGTCGGCAAGCGCATCACCGCCAAACCACGCCGCGTTCGACACGAGCCGGAGCTCGCCCCCCCAGTCGCTCTCTCCGGCCTGGGCCTCCACCAGCGGCGT
>JAITNO010000063.1 GCA_031290405.1 Spirochaetaceae bacterium | reverse complement strand
ACAGAAACAGTTGGATTACGGACAAAAAGACAGACCAGGACAACGTTAAACAGCTTGTCGAGTGTGCTCGGGCCCGCTGGAAGATGGAAAAAGGACACAATAACGTGCTGAAAAGGCGCGGCTATAATCTAAAACACAACTTTGGACACGGCAAGAACCACGTCGTCGAAATATTTTGCCTGCTCAATCTAATGGGGTTTTCGTTTCATGGCATTCAGGACTTTGCCGATGAAGATTACCGGAAAGCGCGCGCCGCCTTCTCTTGACCATCGCCGGCGAGGCCCCAGACGGTTGAATTCTGAATTGCTGAGAAGGCGAGCGCATTAAAATTTTCTAAAAAGCGTGGCATAGTTGGCATGATTTACATCGGGAGGGGGATAATGGGAAAAAACCATGTGTTGCCGTTGGCGGAATGCTTCAAGGACATAGAGGATCCGCGCATAGAGCGAAAAAAGCTGCATCCGCTGGATGAAGTGATAGTCTTAACGGTTTTAGCGTTTTTGAGCGGAGCGGAAGGCTGGGAAGGCATAGACGAATTTGCGAAATGCAAGGAACCTGGCTTAAAAAGCGCCTTGAATTAAAGAACGGACTGCCCCAGCATGACGTATACGGTCGGGTGTTCAAGCGGCTGGATCCGGAACAGCTTGGAATCTGCATTATTAAATTGGTGAATGGGTGCAGGCGATGAGGCTTCCGATAGAGCGGGAAGTTTTAGCGGTTGACGGCAAAACGATGCGCGGGAGTCTGGATGATTTCAAGTGTTTGAAGGCGGCGCACATAGCAAGCGTGTTTGCCGCGGAAAACCGTCTGACGCTGGCGCAGGTAAAAACATAGGTGCCATAGAGTCGTGGCGGGACATAAACGGGGTAGAAAGCGTCGAAAAACGGTATTGAATATCATCTTTGCTCCCCTACCCCAAGCTGTTCGCGTATGCGACACGGGCTCATTGGGGCATTGAAAACTCACTGCATTACATCCTTGACGTTGTTTTCAGAGAGGACAGAATTAAAATGCGTCGCGGGAATTCGCCTGAAAACCTGAACACCATACGCAAGACGGCGCTTACTTTGACAAAGTACGACGCCACTCCAAAGCGGAGCACCAGAAAAAAGCTCAAGCTGATGGGCTCGTCAAGCGATTGCTTGGAATCGCTGTTGTGCAATGCCAATGCCAACTTTTTTGCCGCTCAATTTTAATGCGCTGGCCCTGGCAACCGGAGCCGTAGTTGATACGCATTTCGGACAAGCCCTCGCCAATGGGTTTTACATCGCCGGGGTTTCCGCCTACGAGTCGGGTTATGCGACCGTAGATGCGGATTTTTGCCTGGTTGTCTTTTAGGTTTTCAAGCCATTTGTCAAACACGGCTGTTCTACGAACTTTCATCCCTAACCTCATTTATCCCACGCCCCAGTGGAACCCATTATATATTTTTGGCTAGGTTTTTAGTTATGAGGCATCACGGGAGGCATCGCCTCATGCATGGTTCCGCGCGTTCATTATCAGCATTTGCAGACGATTCTCGATGTTCGCGAAACTTGTGTCGGGATCGTAGTCCAGCGGCAGCACTTGGATATCCGGGTGCAGCTCCTTGAGGCGTTTTATCACGCCCCTGCCGCAGATGTGGTTCGGCAGGCAGCCAAAAGGCTGAAGGATGATGAATGAGCGCACCCCCTCGCGCGCGCGGTGCAGAATGTCCGCCGGAATCAGGTAGGTCTCGCCGGAGTTGAACGAGTGGTGCATAATCGGGTCAGTCATCGCCGCCAGTTCCGGCAAGCGGACGCAAGCCTTGTAGAGCGGGTGCCGCAGGGCAATCTTCTCCAGCAGGTCCAGGGCCGCGTCGAAGAGCTTATTCCCTATGACCGCGCCGGCGGCCTCCGTGAAAGGGCGGGCCGCGCGGAAGTCGACCATCTCCGAGAGCGTCGCCAGCGTGTACTTGCGAAAGACGTCGTACATACGCGGCAGGGCCACCTCCATGTCGTTCCGCTCGAGGTACTCCTCGACGTGGAAGTTCGAGCCCGGATGGAAGTTCAAGAGATACTCGCCGGTGATGAAGACCATCGGCTTTAGCGTCGTTCTGTCGTAGCGCAGCGCGCAGAAGGCGTCGATCGCCTGGCCGAACTCCTTAATCGCTCGACGGACGCCGCCGGCCTCCATCCCTGAACAGATGGCCTCGACGGCCGTGTCGTAGGCCCCCTGCGCCGCTCCCGCGTCCCTCTCGTAGGGGCGGATCTTCCGCAGAAGCTCGTCCAGAATGTCCGTCATCACCAGGCACCAGACGGTGCGCGCGAAGAAGGCGGGGCTCACGCGGAAGCCGGGGTGGATGCGCTTGAGGTCGGCCCCGTCGGTCGTTACGATGGGCACGCGCGAAAAGCCCGCCTCGTCCAGGGCCTTGCGGACGAGCACCGCGTAATTGGTCAGGCGGCAGTCGCAATTGAACTTGGCCATGCCGACGGCCGTCCGGTCCGGGTCGTACTTCCCGCTTTGCAGTGCCAGCAGCACCTCGCCGATGACCATCTGGGCGGGGAAGCAGATGTCGTTATGCACGTACTTCTTGCCGAGACGGATGGCCTCCCGACCGCCTAAGGGGAGGGAGGCCACCCTAAAGCCCTGCATCCGCATCGCCGCGCTGAGTATGCGGCAGAAGGCCGCCGACACGTTCGGCGCCAGGATGGTCCGCAGAGCCTTATCAGCCTTCGTGAATTTTACGGGGAAGGGCTCGGGGAGGGGCCGTGGGGGCGCCTCCTCCTGCCGCTTCCTCCGCGTGGCCACCGTTTGAAGGAAGGATTTGACGCGGATGTGCAGCGGGCCTGAGGCGTCGCTCTCGTCGAGCTTAAGGATGAGCGGGGATTTCCCCGAGATTTCCCCCATGATGCGCGTAATTTCATCGCTCAGCAGGGCGTCGTGCCCGCAGCCGAAGCTTACGATCTGGGCGTATTCGAGGGCGGCCTCGCGCGCGGCGATCATGGCGCCGGAAAGGAGGCGCGCATGGGAGTTGTTCACGATGTCGAGCCGCGATCCGCGTAAATCGGCCTCGTCTATTCCCGGCAGGGAATCCAGCGTCAGCACGGGGATCTCGTCGTTCGTAAAAAAGCGCGAGAGGCCGTGGTTCACGAGCTCATCGCCCTGGTAATGGCGCGCGGCCAGCACGACGGCGAATCCTCCATCCTCCCTCACCTTCTCTAAAACGCGCGCTCCTTCCGCTTGCAATTCGGCCTTGAACGCGCGCTGCGCGCCGTCGGCCTGATATATTGCCGCGCGGGTAAGCTTTGCCGGCACGGCGAACGTTTCCTTCATATAACGGGTCAGCTGAAAGTCTCGATCCTTCAGCGTAAACCAGTGAAACATCGGGGAGTCGAAGGGGAGGCGGTAGCGGCTTTCGGGGTCGTCCGAGTGGCGTATCACGATGGGGTAGCCTTTTACGAGCGAGCATACGAATGTGCTTTCTCTGGCGCCGTTTTCCGAGGGGACGCGGTTGACCATCGGCATGAAGATACGGTCGACGCCGCTTTCGGACAGGTCTGCGATGTGTCCGTGGGCAAGCTTTGCGGGAAAGCAGGCGGTGTCGGAGGCGACGAATTGCCGCCCTTTTTCAAAGAGCTTTTTCGAGCTTGGGCGGGAAACTTTGACGCTAAAGCCGAGGGCGCGGAAGAAGCATGACCAGAAGGGCATCGTGCCCCAAAAATCGAGGGCGCGGGGCAGCCCGATGGTGATGCCCCGCGCGGGGCAGAGCGGACTGTGGGGATACTCGCGGAAGAGCAGCTTTTCCCGCGTTTTGAACATATCGGGGACGCTGTCGATATGGGCGGCGATTTTCTGCACCTGGTCGCGGACGGCGTGGTCCTCGCTGCGCCCGATGACTTCGCCGCGTTTACAGCGGTTGCCCGTTACCCACATCGTGCCGTTCGAGAAGCTTATCAGCGTGCGGCTGCAGTTGTTTGCGCAAAAGGGGCAGATTTTCTTCGATTCCTGCGTGAACGAAAAGTTTTCCATCGCGTCCAGCCCGATAAAGCTCGTCGACCACTTCCCCGTCTGGGAGAGCGTCTCCTCAACATAGCGCTTGGTGAGCAGCGCGATGCCGATTGCCCCCATTTCGCCCGGATAGGGGGCGCGGATTATTTTTTTGCCGACGAAGCCCGCATACTGTTCGAGCGCCCGCAGCACCGCGTCATTCTTGAAGGTGCCACCCTGCACGACGACCGTGCTGCCGAGGCTCGCGAAGTTCGAGATGCGGACGACCTTCGTAAAAACATTTTCGATAATCGACCGGCAGAGCCCCGCCATGATGTCGCCTGCGCCCTTGCCGTTCTTCTGCTCGGTGATGATGCAACTGTTCATAAAAACCGTGCAACGGCTCCCCAGTTCGGCGGGATTCGTCGCCGCAAACGCGGTCTCCGCTATCTTTTCGACGGGAATGTTGAGACTGGAGGCAAAGTTTTCGAGGAACGACCCGCAGCCTGACGAGCACGCTTCGTTCAGCGTGATGTTCGTTACGATGCCGTCGGCAATGTTGATCGCCTTCATGTCCTGCCCTCCAATATCGAGGATGAAGCTTACTTCCGGCACATACTTTTGCGCCGCCGCCGCATGGGCGACCGTCTCGACCGCATGATAATCCGCGCCCAGCGCCTTAAAGAAAAGATGCTCCCCGTAGCCGGTCGTCCCCACCGCGATAATATCGAGCGCAAGCCCCGCCTCAATATATTTTCGCCGCAAATCCAGCAACGCTTCTTTTATCACATCGAGCGGCTCCCCCTTATTCGCCGCATAAAAACTATCGACGAGCCGCTCCTCCTCATCCAACAACACAAACTTCGTCGTCGTAGACCCCGCATCAATCCCGAGGTATACGCGCTGCTTAATGACATCCACAGATTCATTGTCCACAGATGGACACAGATTCACACAGATTTTTTCTTTTTTTTCTGTGTTCATCTGTGTAATCTGTGGACAAATTCTTTTAATCAGCCCCGGCTTCGGCGGCGCCTCAGACACTTTCAGACTTGGCTTCGGCGGTAGCGCATACCGCTCATCAAAAGCCCTCCGCTCAGCCTCCGACTCAAAATACGCCTTCACTTTGCTTTCTCTATTCGCGTCATTCGCGGACACTCTTCCCTCTTCGTTCGTGTGGTTAGTGAGGTTCGTGGTTAATTTCCGATCAAGCTCCGCGTTCCCGTTGAACATCTCGTCTATCGACAGCGCCGCGCCCAAGGCGACGAGTGTCTCGCTGTTTTGCGGGCGGATAATGCCGCCTTCATCGAGTGAAAGCCGCTCGGCAAAGACCCGAATCAGCGTGGGATTGAAGGTGAGCGGTCCGCCCTCAAAAATCACCGGCGCCGTTATCTCCAGCCCCTGCGCCAGCCCCCCGATAGTCTGCTTCGTTATCGCATGGAGAGTGGAGAGGGCAATGTCCTCACGCCGGCAGCCCTGATTCAAGAGCGGCTGAATATCAGTCTTGGCAAACACTCCGCAGCGCCCCGAAATGTCGTAAACAAAGCTCCCCTTCGCGGCAAACGCGTCGAACTCCTCGATGGGGATTTTGAGGAGGCTGGCAACCTCGTCAAGAAACGCCCCCGTGCCCCCCGCGCAGCTTCCGTTCATCCGCATATCGGACACCGAGAGCCGCCCGCTCGCCGCATCTTTATAGAAGAAAACGATTTTCGCATCCTGCCCGCCCAGTTCGACGGCGACGCTCGTTTCGGGATAGAAGCGCCGCACGGCAATCGAATTGGCGACCACTTCCTGAATGTAAGGAATAGCAAGAATTTCCGAGATGACCTTGCCGCCCGACCCGCAGACGGCGGCGCGAAACGACTCCTCCGGATAGATGGCAAAGATTTCAGCGAGCAACGCCTGCACCGTCCGCGCCTGATACGCGTTATGCCGCACATAACGCGAAAGCAGCGCCTGCTGAGTTTGCGGGTCCATCACGACAGCTTTTACCGTCGTCGACCCGACATCAAGACCTAAATAAAGCATAGGGGTATAATAGTAAAAATTCGAGGCAAGGGCTAGGGTTTTATAAAGAATGACGGCGCAGCAACCATTGCCTCCACCATTGCCGCCACCGTCGCGTTTTCCGCAAGCAGCGTTTCCATACCATGCGCCGCCGCCGCCCGCTCCGTCTGTTCCCCGATGCAGAGCGCCCGCCTACCGCGCATCGCTTCCCTCCCAAAAATCGCCGCAAAGTTTTCGACCGTCGAGCGGCTCGTAAACGCGATAATGTCCAAATCCTCGACAAGCGACTCCCGCAGCGCCGCGCTCTCCCAGCGTTCCGCCACCGTATCGTAAAGCGGAATATCCATGTAAGCGATACCCGCCGCGTCGAGAATAGCGCAAATCTCCTCACTCCCGATACTCGAGCGCGGCAGCAGCACCCGCTCCTCCCCCCGCATAGCCGCCACCAGAGCGCGTCCCAAATCCGCCCCGCTAAAATGCTCCGGCACCAGATCGACGATAATCCCCCGCGCCTCGATAGCCGCCTCCGTCGCCCGCCCGATAGCCGCGAAGCGCAGCCCCGCCAGCGCGCGCACATCGCAGCCCCGCCGGCGCATATACGCGAAAAAAACCTCCACCCCCGCAGGACTCGTAAACGCAATCCAAGTCGAGAAGAATGAAGAGGGGGGAGCCCCCCCCCACGGGCGCACTTCGTTGCGCCCTACCCCCCCAGCGGGGGGAGTCCCCCCCGCAACGCCCCCCCTGCGTAAAAGCCGCCCATCCCTTTCCAAAGGCAAAGCTGAACCCGCCGCAGGCGCCCCCTCAGCATTGAAATCACACTTCGTCGGCAATCTATCTGAATTGGAGCTCGAAATTTTCGATGCTG
>JAITNO010000182.1 GCA_031290405.1 Spirochaetaceae bacterium | reverse complement strand
CTGAGCCATAAGAACCTCGTTTCCGACTGTTTTCTGGCGCAGGGGACGCCGCTTGACGTTCTCCACACGGACGTGTTCTACGCGCTGCTCCCCCTTCACCACGCCTACACGATGCTTGCGGTGTTCATCGAGACGATCTCTCAGGGCGCCGAACTGGTGTTCGGCAAGAAGATGGTTGTCCAGTCGATTATGCGCGAGCTCAAGGAAGGCCGGGTAACGATGTTCCTGGGGGTGCCGTTGCTGTTCAATAAGCTGTTGACGGGGATTCTGCGCGGGATTCGGCGGAAGGGGCTTGCCGTCTATGCGCTCGTCCGCGTGTTGATGGCGATTTCGGGCGTCGTCAAGAAGGTGTTCGGCGTCAATCCGGGCAAGAGGATGTTCGGCGCGATTCTCGACCAGGCATCCTTGAGCACGATACGCATCTGCATCTCAGGCGGCGGGCCGTTGGCGCCGAGCGTCTTCCGCACCTACAACCAGCTGGGCATCGACTTTGTGCAGGGCTACGGGCTTACGGAAACCTCTCCCATCATCAATCTGAATCCGATTGAACGTTACAAGGAGACGAGCGTGGGCAAGGTGATTCCCGGCGTCGAAATGAAGATCCTTGACCCTGATGAGAGGGGCGTCGGCGAGGTGGCGCTGCGGGGCCCCGTCGTGATGCAGGGCTATTTTGAAAGGCCGGAGGAGACGGCGGCAAGCTTTACCGCCGACGGTTTCTTTAAGACCGGCGACCTGGGCTACCTTGACGATGAAAACTATCTTTACCTGACGGGGAGGGCGAAAAACGTCATCGTTACGGAGGGCGGCAAGAACGTCTACCCCGAAGAAATCGAAAATGAGTTTCAGCTTTTTGAGGAGATTGACCAGATACTGGTCCACGGGTTTATTGCCGACAAAAAAACGCGGTCGGAGGGGATTGAGGCGCTGGTGTTTCCCAGTCTTGAGTTCTTTAAGCAGGCCGGCGTCAACGTGAAAGAAGAGATTGCTTCGCGCATCGAAGGGATCGTCGCGGAGGTGAACAAGCGCCTGCTGCCGTATCAAAAGATCGAAAAGACGACGGTGTTGGACGAGGCCCTGGAGATGACGACGACGAAGAAGATAAAGCGAGGCGAGCGTGTTGAACTTTAATCCCACGGCGCCGCTGACGGAGCTGGACATTGCGTTCCGCCTCGCGCTGAGCTTTCTGGTGAGCGCCATCATCGGGGCGGAACGGTCGAGCAGGAGGCAAATCGCGGGGATGCGGACGCACATCCTCATCGCGCTGGGGTCGACGTTTTTGATGTGCCTTTCGATATGGCTCCCCCAGTCGCACCCCGAGATGAAGACCGGCGACCCGGGCCGGATAGCCGCCCAGGTGGTCTCGGGCATCGGCTTCTTGGGGGCCGGCGCGATGATACGGCTGGGGACGAGTGTGCGCGGCCTGACGACGGCCACGTCGCTGTGGATTACGGCGGCAATCGGCATGGGCTTCGGCGCGGGAATGTTCTTTGCCTCGTTTGCCGCCGCCGTTTTCGGGCTCCTCGCCCTTCGCATCATCGACATATTCGAGAAACGCTTTTTCCCCCAGGAGCGCACCAAGACCATCGAAATATTCTATCGCGGCAACGCGCCGGACGTCGACGCCGCGCTCAAAGCCCTCGAAACGCTGGGAATGCGAATCCACACGGTGGACATCGATGTTGCGCCCGGCGCTGGCGGCGCCTCGCACGTATCCGCGCTCGTCGGCCTGACAAAACACCTCAATGTGCCGCAGCTGGAGGCGGCGCTGAGCGGAACCGGCGACATCGAGCGCATCGAATCCAAAGAAAAATCCTAAAGCGGGGGCGTATGAGCGAAGACATCGGGTTTGCCGTCATTGACAGCGAACGCAGCGAGCGGACGGGCTATCCCGAAGTCGTCTATTGCGCGGGGAAAAGCGTCGAACAGGCGCAGGCCATCATCGTAAAGATGCGGGAGCGGGGCATCCCCGTGCTTGCCACACGCGCCGATTCTCCCCTCGCCCGCCTCATCCAGAGCCGCTTTCCCGAAGCCGCCTACGACGAAATCTCCCGCGTGCTCACCATAGGCGCCGTCCAAGAACCGCGCACCGGACTCGTCTCCGTCGTCTGCGCCGGCACGTCGGACCTCTACGCCGCGCGCGAAGCCCTCCTCACCGCGCAGTTTTTCGGCAGCAACGCCACCCTTATCAGCGACGTCGGCGTCGCCGGCGTCCACCGCCTCTTCGCCCGCCTGGACGAGATCAAAAAAGCGCGCGTCGTGGTCGTCGCCGCCGGCATGGAAGGCGCCCTCCCCAGCGTCGTCGCCGGCCTCGTCTCCGTGCCCGTCATCGCGCTGCCCACGAGCGTCGGCTACGGCGCCTCCTTCGGCGGCCTCTCCGCCCTCCTAGGAATGTTAAACTCCTGCTCCCCCGGCGTCGCCGTCGTCAACATCGACAACGGCTTCGGCGCCGGCTACCTGGCCAACCAAATCAACCGCGCCCGATAGCCGCCCCGCACCGCCGCCGCCCCGCGCACAAAAAAAGCGGCCCCCCTTGTGGTGTGCCGCCTGCTGTGGCTTTCGTTCGTCTATGGCGCCGTCTGCGTCCGCGCCGCGCCGTCGATGGCGGTCAGATCCGCACCCACGTGGTTGCGGTGTATGACGTGCGCAGGCGCCTGCCGGCTTTTGTGCTCTGGCTCAGATAGAGCGTCTTCAAAGCATCGCTGTTGTCGGGAGGAAACGCGTAGCTTCCGAAATTCTCGGAGGCAATGTTGCTGCCTGTTCCAAAGGTCACGCTCGTAAGTCTGGTTCCTGGGTTGGCAATGATTGCCGGAGTCAACGTGCCGTCGCCCACCGCAACGTCAAAATCATGCGTGTAATCGCTGGACGCGGCAAGGCCGCCCGCAATGGTCGCCCTCACCGTCGCCGTGCCCGCCGCAGTCGTGTGCAGCTTGTTCCCATCGACGATGGACGCGCCGGCGCTTCCCGCGCTCTGTATTGACCAGACGATGACTTGGTTCGTGGCGTTCGTTGGCGCCGCCGTGCCGCTCAAGGGCAGGTCGGTCCCCGCCGTCGCATCAGTCGGAACGCCGGTGATGCCCGTTACCGCGGCAAACGTCGCCGGCGCCAGCGGCGACTTCGTCGGGTCGTCGCAGCCTGACAGCGCCAAGCCAAAGACAAACGCCAACGCCAGCATCCCGAATGTCATTTTACGTTTCTTCATAACAATTCCTTTGGCGCTTAACGCCCGCCGACTTTTATTAACCGCCCTACAGGCAGCCTCTCTCACGCCGCAAGCGGCGCAAAATACTGTTTAATCAGCCAGCCCTGCGCCCGTCGCGAAGCCGACCCACAATCCCGTCGAACCGCCCGTGGGCAAACCGCCCGCGCCCGTGAACAAACCATTGCGGCCCGGCAACAACCCATTGCGGCCCGGCAATAAATTGAAAAAGCCCGTGAAAAAGCCGCTCACGGGCGCGAAAAACCCGCTCACGCCTAAGCGGGCGCCTGCCGCGCTTGCGAACAGAAAACGCTCCGGCGTGAGCGATGCGTCCCACCGCAAAGAGCGAGCGTTGAGACGCCAAAACGCCCTCCGCAGGGCCTGTGGAGGGTATTTCGCCGCGAGGGGCTTGACGGCGTTTGTTTGAGCTATATAATCGCGTTCGTACGTTCGGCCCATCGTCCCCTCGCGCGCGCGAGGGTCAATAGCTGTTGTAACCCGCATTCTTGACGAACTCGCCCAGGCTGACCTACTTTTCTTTTTTTGACCCCCGTCATGTCTCTCTGACGGACAGTCTGTCTTATTTTGGGTTGCATTTTCTAAATGGGGCATTCGTCTTTTTCGGTGTCATTTTCGTTGAGGCACTGCGGGCTATTTCCTTGTCTTTTAATTTGTGGTATACTCCCGCATCATGAATGAAACGGAAGAAAAAGAAAAAAACAGTGAGAAAGACACTGAAGAGGGCGATTGTGCGATACTGATTGCCC
>JAITNO010000178.1 GCA_031290405.1 Spirochaetaceae bacterium | reverse complement strand
AACACTATGCCGCTTGAGGTTGTCGTTGTGGAGCCGCTGGGGGCGGACACGATGCTCTGTATGCGCTCGGAAAAGACGAAGGAGCTTGTCGCCAGGACGGATCCGTCGTTCGCTTTTGCGGTGAACGACATCGTGAATTTCCATCCGAACATGGGCAAGGCGCATTATTTTGACAAGAAGACGGAACTTTCGATTCTGCCGTTACCGTAGGAGGTATGTATGTTGGAAGGGAAAAAGGCATTGGTTACGGGCGCGTCGCGGGGCATCGGGCGCGCCGTCGCGGAGAGGTTTCTCGCCGAGGGCGCGGCGGTGTGGGGCGTGGGCACGAAGGAGCCGGCGGACCTGGCTGAGCGCGTCGAGCAATCGGGCGGGAGGCTGCACTGGCGGAGCGCGGATCTGTCGGCGCTTGATGGGGTGGAACGGCTTGTCGAGGAGCTTGTCGCGGAGAGCGGCGGCTTCGACGTTCTGGTGAACAACGCGGGCATTACGCGCGACAATCTTTCGCTGCGGATGAGCCTGGCCGACTTTCAGAAGGTCCTCGACCTGAATCTTTCGGCGGCGTTCATCGTTGCCCGCGTCGTCGCCCGCGACATGATCCGCAGGCGGAGGGGCTCCATCGTCAACATGGCCAGCGTCGTGGGCATCCACGGGAACGGCGGCCAGGCGAACTATGCCGCGGCGAAGGGCGGTCTTATCGGCGTAACGAAGAGCATCGCCGCGGAGGTGGCGAGCAGGGGCGTGCGGGTGAACGCCATCGCGCCGGGCTTTATCGCGACGGACATGACGGCGGCGATGACCGAGGATGCAAAGGAAAAGATCGCGTCGGCGATTCCCTTAAAGCGCCTCGGGCGGCCTGAAGACGTTGCCGCCCTGGCTCATTTTCTGGGCAGCGACGAGTCGGCGTACATCACCGGTCAGGTGATCCCCGTCGACGGCGGTATGTTTTTCTAGCGTCTAGGACGCTTTTAGCCCTCCGTTTGGTAAGAAAACGGGGATAGTACCAGTTGATTTTTTATAGGAGGCGTCTAGGACGCTTTCAACCCTCCGTTTGGTAAGAAAACGGGGGGGATATGTCAGTTCACACTTTATAGGAGATTTTAATATGTATCAGTATGAAACTCAGGGCACCTGTTCCACGGCGATCCGATTTAACATACAAGACGGCAAGATACGCGGCGTCGCGTTTGAGGGCGGCTGCAACGGCAATTTGAAGGCAATCGGCAAACTCGTCGAAGGCATGGACGCCAACGAATGCGCGCAGAAGCTCAAGGGCATCAGTTGCGGGCGCAAACCCACGTCCTGCGGCGACCAGCTGGCCCAAGCCATCGAACTCGCGCTCAAACAGCCCTCGGCCTAGGGCCGCGCGGATTGCTCGAAGGGCCGGTCGGAAGATCGGTCCTTCGAGTTGAAGCCCGCTCCAGCGGGGGAGGCGTCGCGCAGAGGCCCCCCAAACCATATCTTCATCAGCGCGTCCTTAGCGGTCGAGCAGCGTTTCAGGATGGTCGGCGTCTACCACGGTATAGCTGCCGTTGGCCGAGTCGTGCAGGACGATGCAGTTCCGTCCCGCTTCTTTTGCCTTGTAAAGGGCCGAGTCGGCGGCGGCGTAAAGGTCTTCGGGACTGTCTTCCGAACCGCCTCGCATCATGTAGAGTCCGTAGCTTGCGGTCAAATACGGGGCTGCGGCGGACATCTCGTGCCGGATTTGCAGGTCGACGATCATCTGGCGGAGCTTTAGGGCGACGCGTTGCGCTTCGGCGATCCGGTTCTCGGTCCACAGAACGATGAACTCTTCGCCGCCGACGCGCGCGGCGTACACGTGGTTTTCTTCACCCAGTTGGCGCAGCACTTTACCCACCGCCTTCAGCACCTCGTCGCCTTTTTGGTGTCCGTAATAATCGTTGTAGTTCTTGAAAAAATCGACGTCCATCATCACGACGCACACCGACTGATGCACCTGCCGGCACACCGAAGTAAAGAAATTGACCGACTGTTCGAAGCTGCGCCGGTTGTTCAGGCCGGTGAGCTGGTCGTGGATGCTTTCCTCGTGATAGCGGTTGCGTTCTTCCTGCAAGAGGCGCGCGACGAGGAGTCCCTTGATGAAAACATGGGATATATACCAGTTGAGCGTCATCATGATGGTGCAGGCGGCGACGACGTTGAGGATGTCGAAAAACTGGTCTTGCCGGAGTCTGATGCCGAAAAAGCGCTCGACGAGGAGCAAGGATGCGCTGAAAAGACCAACCACCAGAACATTGAACACCAGGTTGAACACCGCGCCGAACATGAATATGACTTCAAGGCTGAGGAAAAAGAGCAGAAACCGCGCGATATACAGACCCTGGTCCACAAAACAGGCATAGGCCGAAAAAATCACCAGGTTCATGGAGAACAGCGCCATGCCGAAGAGGCAGCCCGCCGAGCGCATCCGCTTGTTCCCTATCAAGACTCTGCTGAAGATAAAGATGGCGACTTGAATGCCGGCGAATATGTAGTAAACGGTTTTGTTGCGCCCCGACTCGCTTGGATAGAGGGAGAGCAAGAGGATCAAGGCGACGGTGGCCATGCTCACGATGCTCAGACTGCCGCAATTATGCGTGGTTATCTCTGTTTGACAAGAGTTTATCTTTTCTTTGGTAAAGCCATGATAAAGCCACCGGTTAAAAAATGAAATACTATCCCCCTGACTCGCTTCCGCGCGCGACGATGTGGAATTGTATCACATCTTCAAATCTTGTGAAAGACGTCTCTTCGAGTTCCCTTTTACGGTGGCTTCTTTTGCTCTATTCTCTCTCTG
>JAITNO010000152.1 GCA_031290405.1 Spirochaetaceae bacterium | reverse complement strand
AACGTGGGCGGCGGCAATCTGTTTGAGTGGGCAAAGGACATGAGCGTCAACGACAAAGACATCGTGTTCGTCCTTAACCCCGAGCCGTTCATCGCCGCCGGCACCGACCCCAACGCCATCGACGGCTGGGCCTTTGCGCCCGTCACGGTGGACGACGAAAACGGCAAGCCGGTGGTGGTCGACAAGCTCTTAAAGCCGTTTAACCTTCTTTTGTAGCGGACTACGGGAGCGTTCCCCCTCCTCCCCTCTTTTCTTTATGAAAATGAAGCCCAAGGCTGGGGAATGCGACTGGCGAACTCCAAAGCGCATTGCTCAGGGCGTAGCGCCGTAGGCCGCAAAAAGCGCACCCGGCGCCTTGACGGCTTTTGCCAAACGGGATAGGTTTTGTCCATGGTTAGAAAGATCATTGTCATTGACGAGGGGCGGTGCAACGGTTGCGGGCTCTGCGTGGGCTCTTGCCGTGAGGGTGCGCTGGGCATGGTGAACGGGAAGGCGGCGCTGCTGGGCGACGGGCATTGCGACGGGCTGGGCTCCTGCCTCCCAGCGTGTCCCCAAAACGCGATTGCATTCGAGGAGCGCGAGGCGGCGCCGTTCGACGAGAAGGCGGGCCGTCTGGGGGGCTGGCCCATTCAGCTCAAGCTGGTTTCGCCGACGGCGGCCTTTTTCGACAACGCGGAGCTCTTGGTGAGCGCGGACTGCGCGGCCTACGCGCACGGGAACTTCCACGATGCGTTTATGCGCGGCAAGGCGACGGTGATCGGCTGCCCCAAGCTGGATGCGGTCGACTACAGCGAAAAGCTCTGCGAGATTTGCAAGAATCACCGCATTGCGTCGCTTACGGTGGTCCGCATGGAGGTGCCCTGCTGCGGCGGCATCGTGTGGATGGCGCAAAACGCGCTGAAGCGTTGCGGCAAAGACATCAGGCTGAACGTCGTCACGCTCTCCGTCGAGGGAGCGGTGATTGAAGGCGGGGCGATTGAGGGGGAGCGCTGAATGACGTACCGATGTCCCGGCGCCGACAACATCAGGACGCCGACCCTGGCGACGAAGCCGTGCCCCGTGTGCGGCGGCGAAATCGATTTGTTTTCCATAGATATGCAGGGAGTGTGCGAGACCTGCGGCTTCGTCGCTTACAACGACACCAAATCCTGCATCAAGTGGTGCAAGTACGCGCGCGAATGCGTCGGCGACGAACTTTACGAGAGGTTTATGGCGGACCACGCCGACGCCCATGCCGCAGAGTAATGCTTTCTCTGGCGCGCCCTTGTATAACAGGCCGAAACTGCCGATAATAACCCTATGAGCATTCTTCAACTGCCGAAAAAACCGGCTTTCCTGTGGACGGTCGTCACCAGCCTTTTCTGCGTTTTCCTCATTGTCGCATCGACCCCCCACGCGCAGGCGCAGAGCACGGCCTCCGAACAGCGGCGCTTCACGTCGCTCATACAAAATGTATTTGACTTTATTCAACGGCATTACGTCGAGGAGGTCGACGCCGAAAAGCTCTACGAGGGGGCCATGACCGGCATGATCAACGCGCTCGGCGACCCCCACTCACAGTTCCTCTCCGAAAGGGAGATGACCGACCTTACCCAGGGCGTCATCAAGGGGAACTACGGCGGCGTGGGCCTCTACATCTCCAAGCCCACCGGCGAGCCGCCCGACGGCAAACCCGCATACGTCGAGATCGCCTCCCCCATCGAAGACACCCCCGGCTGGCGCGCCGGCCTGCAACCAGGAGACCTCATCACCAAGATTGGCGACCAGAGCACCGCCGACCTAACGATGGAGGAAGTGCTCGCCCGCTTGAAGGGCCCCGCCGGCGAAAAAGTGAACATCACCGTCCAACGCGGGGAAAAGCTCTCCTTTCCCGTCACCCTGACGCGCGAAATCATCGAAGTGCCCACCGTAAAGTCGGCGATGATCGGCGACATAGCCTACCTCAGACTCATCACCTTCAGCAACAAAACGGCGGGGAGGACCAGAGAAGCCATCGCCGAATTCCAGAAAGCATCATACAAAGGCCTCATCCTCGACCTGCGGAACAATTACGGCGGCCTCTTAAACTCCGCCGTCGAAATATGCGACTTTTTCCTGCAAGCGGGCATCGTCGTGTCCGTAAAATCGCGCATCGCCGGCGAGAGCGTCGTCTACGGCGGCGCCAAAGACAAGCCCATCATACCCGAAAACATCCCCATCGTCGTGCTGATCAACCACGGCTCCGCGTCGGCGTCCGAAATCGTCGCAGGCGCCCTCAAGGACAGGGCGCGCGCCTACCTCGTCGGCGAAAAGTCCTTCGGAAAGGGCTCCGTGCAGCAGGTGTACCCCCTGGACAAATCAGGCTTTAAGATAACCACCGCGCGTTACTACACGCCAAGCGACGTCAACATAGACAAGATCGGCATTCCCCCCGACCGCGAAGTCCTCTTCCCCAAATATTCAGAGGACGATATGGAATCGCTGAACAAACTGATCAATTCAAACAGCCTCAAAACCTTCGTCGCGGAGAATCCCCGCGCCTCGCCCGGCGTCTCCGACAGCTTTGCGCGGCAACTCGAAAGCCAATACAAGCTCGACTTCAACCTCCTCCGCCGTCTTATCCGCAACGAGCAGAACCGCACCGAAATCGCCCCCGTCTACGACCTGGAATACGACGTGCAATTGCAGGAAGCCGTCAAAATCATCCGCGAAGGAGTCTACTACCAGCTAATCAGGCAGACCAAAACCCTCCGCGACCTCCAAAACGAAGCCGCAGAAGCGCAGGCATCCTAAGAAGGCGGAGCCCCCGAGTCCGTCGGGGGCTCCAAAAAAGAAGCGCCCGGCCCCTCTTGCCACGATGCTCCAGTTGTGGCTGAACGTGTCCCGCTCCGTCAGCAGGGCGAAATCCGCAATCGGCTCGTCCGCCACCGCGTAGGCGGCCTCAATCCGCTCCACCCCATAGGGCTTCGCGCCCAAGTAGGACACCTCGACCACCCCCGGCGAGGCCGGACTTGCGTGCGTCTTGCTATCAGGCCCCGCATCCGGCGTCGGCGCGGGCGTCTTCGTCAGGTCGTTCTGCGCCTCCTGGAAAGCCATCTGCCACCTCCCGTAAGACGCCATCAGCCCATTCTTGTCTTCCGCCGAATGTTGCGTCCAATCCGGCGGCGACCCCGCCGTGTGGAGCCCCACCTGTCGTCCCAAGTTGTCGAACCACAACGCGAACTCCGCATCGGCGTGCGGTATGTAATCACGATTTGTTGCCATAATGATCTCCTTCTATCCTATGGTGATAGTGATAAATATTTTCCGCATCTCCGCGTTTCGTCCCCTCCTGGCCGCGCCGGTAAGTTTACCGACGGCGCCGGTAAGTTTACCGACGGCGCCGGTAAGTTTACCGACGGCGCCGGTAAGTTTACCGACGGCGCCGGTAAGTTTACCGACGGCGCCGGTAAGTTTACCGACGGCGCCAGTAAGTTTACCGACGGCGCCAGTAAGTTTACCGACGGCGCCGGTAAACTTACCGACGGCGCCGGGGGGCCCTCGAGCAGAGAAAGCTTGGGGCGAAAAGCGTTTCAGGCGCCGCCAAAAGCCGCGCGGAAACCAAAAAAAG
>JAITNO010000151.1 GCA_031290405.1 Spirochaetaceae bacterium | reverse complement strand
TCGGATTTGGTGCAGTTCCGATTGGAACTGGCGCAGTTCCGATCGGATGCGGTGCGGTTCCGATTGGATGCGGTGCGGGTGCGAGGGCGTTCAGTGCGGGGGCCGATGCGTTCAGTGTGGATGCCGATGCGTTCAGTGTGGGGGCGGATGCGTTCAGTGCGAGGGCGGGCGTTGTGCGTTTAGGGGAGGCATTGCGCGGTGAGGGCGCCTTCGAGGGGGCGGATGGCGAGGATGTCGCCTGATTTGGCTTGGTCTGCGCGGCGGAGGACGGCTCCGGTTGCGGTGTTTACGACGACGGAGTAGCCGCGTTCGAGGATGGCGCGGGGGCTTGCGCCGTCGAGGCGGGCTTTGAGGAGTTCGAGGCGGCGGCGGCGAAATCCGATGGTTTCCTTTATGCCGGCGTTGAGGGTTTCTCGGGCGTCGTCGCAGCGCATAAGGTGGGGCTGGAGTATTATGCGGAAGCGTTGCTCGAGGTTTTGGGTGTTGTAGGGGCGGATAAGGTGGCGGGAGCGCTCAAGGCGGGCGGCGATGGTCGTCTGGAGGAGGGCGGCGCGGTGACGGATGAGGGCGAGCGTTTCGGCGCGGCTTTCGCAGACGAGTTCGGCGGCGGCGGAGGGCGTGGGGGCGCGGAGGTCGGCGGCGTAGTCGCAGAGGGCCCAGTCGATTTCATGGCCGACGGCGCTGATGATGGGGATGCGCGACGCGGCGACGGCGCGGACGACGGCCTCTTCGGAAAAGGGGAGGAGGTCTTCGACGGAGCCGCCGCCGCGTCCGACGATGAGGACGTCGGCGAGGTTCCATTGGTTTGCTTGTTCGATGCGGCGGGCGATTGCCGGCGCGGCTTCGGGGCCCTGTACGGCGGCGGGAAGTACGACGATGCGGAGGCCTGAGGCGCGGCGGCGGAGGACTTGCAGTATGTCGCGGATGGCGGCGCCGCGCGGGGACGTTACAACGGCGACGGTTGCGGGGAACCGGGGGATGGGCCGCTTCCGCTTTTCGTCAAAGAGGCCTTCCGCGGCGAGGAGGCGTTTGCGCTTCTCCAGCATGGCGAGGATGTCGCCGGTCTGGTCGAGCTCCTCCATCTTGGTTATGACGAGTTGGTAGCCGCCGCGCGGCGGATACACCTGGACGCTGCCGTGGGCGACGACGCTCATGCCGTCCTTGGGTTTGAAGGACAGGCGCAGGGCGTGGTTCTTGAAGACGACGGCCGAAATGACGGCGCGCGCGTCTTTAAGGGTAAGGTAGATGTGCCCCGAAGGATAGGACTTGCAATTGGAGATCTCGCCTTCAACGCTGACCGAGCCGTACTCGTTTTCGAGGGTGTCCTTGATGCGCTCGGTGATTTGCGAGACGGTGTAGGGTTTGTTGTCCGGCATAAGGCGCTCAGTATACGCGCGTTCGCTGCGGCGGACAAGAGGGGCCGCTCGCGAGCATAAAGCGCATTGCACAGGGCGCAGCGCCGTAGGGCGCAACAAAAAGCCGAAAGCTGGGGAAGGCCGCCCGCACCCCTCAAGCCCATTGCGCAGGGCGCAGCCCCGTAGGGCGCAACAAAAGATTTGACAGGCCGCCTTTTCTGGTGTATGATGGAAGGATGGCAATGCAATTGCCACAAATTTTATTTCTCTTGGAGGAGATTATGAAAAAATTGTTAGTGTTAATGAGCGTTTGCACGCTCGTTATGGGTTTGTTTGTTTTTGCGGGCTGTTCGAAGAAGGAAAAGGCGCCCCTCGCGGGGGACGCGAAGATCCAGGTGGTTTTTGCCGGCACGGAGGGCGATGCGAGCGGGCAGAGCCGCATGATGAAGGAAGCGGCCGAGGTCCTTAACAAGACCGGCCGCTACGACGTGAAGGTGTTTACCGCCGGTTCCCTTTCCGGCGACACGGACGACCTCGTTCAGCAGGCGCGAGCGGGCGGCAACCTCGTCATTCCGTCGGACCCGGGCAGGCTCGCCAGCCAGTTCCAGATCCCCGACCTGAACATTCTGATGGCGCCGTACGTCCTGACCGACTACACGCTGCTGGACAAGCTGCCCCAGACGGAGCTGTACAAGACCTGGCAGGCCGAGCTTGAGAAGCAGGGCGTGGTGTTGCTGGCCGATATGTTCAACGGCTTCCGCAACTTCTACACGATAAAGGACGTGGCCAAGCTTGCCGACCTGAAGGGCCTGCGGATTCGCGGCTTCGGCAACGCCATCGGCAACGCGCTGGCGAAGTATTTGGGCTATGCCCAGACGACGATGAACGCGACGGACATTTACTCCGGCATTCAGGCGAAGTCCCTCGACGGCTGCGAGATCCAGGCTTCCACGGCGGACAGCTATCGGCTCTATGAGGTTACCGGCTCGCTGGCCATCACCAAGCACTATATGCTCCAGAGCAGCTTCGTCTGCGGAAAGGCGCTGCTCGACAAGCTGCCGGCTGCGGAAAAGGAGTTCTTCACCACAACGGTGTCTGACGTTGCGGCGAAGTACTCAAAGATCATCGCGGACGAGGAGCAAGGCTACTACGACGCGTATAAGAGCAAGGGCGCCGGCAAGACGAATATCAACGCCGTCGACATTAAGGAATTTTCGGCGGCCGTGGCCCCGCTGTATACGAACAACGACCTTAAGATGTCCCCCGGACTCAAAGACGCGCTGTTCGCGCAGCTTGGACTCTAGGTGTTAAGAAAAGCGTACCGCCTCCTCTGCAAAGCGGAGGCGGTTGTGTGCGGCATCGGGTTCGTCGGCTTGATAGCGTTGGTCTTCATGTCGGCGATACTCCGGTTTTTCCGCGTCTCCATGTCATGGAACATTGACATGGCCATGCTCCTTCTGGCGTGGACGGCCTTCCTCGGCGCCGACGTCGCCTACCGCAGCGGTCAGCTTGTCGGCATCGACCTGTTTACGCGGGGCCTGCCCAAAAGGGTTCAGGCCGTGGTGGAGCTTTTTCTCTTTGCGATTATCTTTGTGGCGCTGGCGTTCATCGTGGTTTTCGGCGCAAAGCTGGCAAAAGACGAGTGGATCAGGAGCTATCAGTCCATGCCCGTGCCCTATTCCGTGGTAACGGTGAGCATCGTGCTGGCATCGCTGTCGATGATATTTTCGACCGCGCTCAAGGTGCGCCGGCGCATCAGGGAGCTGGGCAAAAAGAAAAAGGAGTAGGCCGTGACGTTTTTATTGCTCTGTTTTGTCGTGTTCCTCGTGCTGGGGATGCCCATAGCCTTCGTCATCGGCATCGCCGGCATGGCGTATTTTGCCGCAACCCCCGTCCTGCCCCCCGAAATCGTCGTTCAGCGCATCGTCGCGCAGAGCCAGTCCTTCGCCTTCCTCGCCGTGCCCTTCTTCATCTTCGCCGGCAATCTGATGAACGTCTCGGGCATCACCGAGCGGCTCTTGCGGCTCGCCCGAATGCTCACGCGGAGGATGTACGGCGGCACCGCCCAGATCAGCGTCGTGATGAGCACCCTCATGGGCGGCGTCTCAGGCTCGGCCACCGCCGACGCGGCCATGGAAACCCGCATCCTCGGCCCCGAGATGATGCGCCTCGGCTATAAAAAAGGCTACATCTGCGCCGTAAACTGCGTGACCGCCCTCATCACGGCGACGATACCCCCCAGCCTCGGCCTCATCATCTTCGGCTTTGTGGGCGAAGTCTCCATAGGACGCCTCTTTGCCGCCGGCATCATCCCCGGCATCCTGATGATGGCCTTCCTTATGGCCACGACAAGCCTCACGAGCCGCCGCTACCGCTACGACCCGCCCCGCAAGGACGTTCAACGCTTGAGCGCGCGCGAGCTCCTCGCCGACCTTGCCGATTCCGTCTGGGCGCTCCTCTTCCCCGTCATCCTCATCGTGGGCATTCGCTTCGGCATCTTCACCGCCTCCGAGTCGGGGGCCTTCGCCGTCGTCTACGCCCTCATTGTGGGGAAGTTCGTCTACAAGGAGCTCACGTGGGAGAAGTTCAAGGGGGCCCTCCTTACCACGCTGAAGGACAACGGCGCCATCATGCTGATCATCGCCATGTCCGGCCCCTTCAGCTATGCGATCACCTGGGTGCAGCTCCCCAGCGTGATGAGCGGGTTTATCTTCGGCATTACGGACAACCCCCAGCTGCTCACCATCATCATGCTGGGCTTCCTCTTCGTTTCGGGGATGTTCGTCGACAGCAACGTCAACTTCCTCCTGCTCACCCCCATTTTCCTCCCCATGGTAACGTCGGTGGGCATGGACCCCGTGCATTTCGGCGTCTTGATGGCGACCATCGTAACGCTCGGCGTCATGACGCCCCCCATAGGCTCCGCCCTCTACACCGTCTGCGGCATCATCGACTGCCCGCCCGAAGAATACACGAAATACTCCCT
>JAITNO010000113.1 GCA_031290405.1 Spirochaetaceae bacterium | reverse complement strand
CGTTCGTTGATGTACTGAGACGAGAGGCGGACGGCCGCTTCGATGGCCCCGTCGGTGTAGTGAACGCGGTGGTAGTCCTCGTATTTGGTTTTAAGGCCCATCAGAATCTTTGTGGCGTCCGCTTCGGACGGCTCGTCGATGGTGATCTTTTGGAAGCGCCGCGCCAGGGCGCGGTCCTTGTCGAAGTACTTGTTGAACTCCTCGTGGGTCGTCGAGCCGATGCAGCGCAGCTTCCCCGAAGTGAGCGCCGGCTTCAAGAGGTTCGACGCGTCCAGAGAGCCCGAAGCGGAGCCCGCGCCGACGAGCGTGTGGATCTCGTCGACGAAGAGGATGGCCTTTTCCTTCTTGAGCACATCCTCCAGCACCTTCTTGACGCGCTCCTCGAAGTCGCCGCGGTACCGCGTGCCGGCGACGAGAGCGCCCATGTCCAGGGAATAGACCGAAAAATCTTTCAGCGTGGGCGGCACGTTCCCGCAGGCGATGCGCTGGGCAAGCCCCTCGGTGATAGCCGTCTTGCCGACGCCGGAATCGCCGACGTGGACGGGGTTGTTCTTCATGCGGCGGCAGAGCACTTGGATGGTCCGGTCGAGCTCGGCCTCCCGCCCGATAACCGGCTCCAGCCTCTTTTCGCGGGCAAGGGCCGTCAAGTCGCTGGCAAAACGCTCAAGCGCGCTCCGCTTGGCGTTTTTTCCTCCGCCGGCCTCCTCCGCGCCGCCGCCTGCCTCCGCCGGCTGGCCCTCGGCCGCGCCGGCGCCCTTCATAAAGGCAAACGAGCGTTCGTCCTCGCCCTCGTAGCCGTGCGAAAGCGTGCGGAGGAGCTCCAGACGCTGAACGCCTGATTTGCGAAGATAGTAGGCGCAGTAATTCTGCTCCTCGTCGTAGAGCGAAACCAGGATGTCGGCAACTTCGAGTATCTCGCGCTGGGCGGTCTTGCTTTGGAAGACCGCGCGTTCGAGCACGCTGGTAAACCCGACCGTCTGGGCCGGCTCGCGGTCAATCGTGGGGATGCGCTCCTGGAAGAAGCTTTCCACGCCCGTCTTTATCACGTTGAGGTTGGCTCCGCAGGCCGACAGGACGCCCTTAACCTCGTCGAAGGCCAGCGCCGCGTAGAGGATGTGCTCCGGCGTGATGTATTCATGGTGGCGCATCCGGGCCTCCGAATAAGCGGCGTTGATGATCGCCTGCGCGTGTCTGCTGATTTTCATAATTGCTCTCCTATGACGGCCCCTTAACGGCCCTTTCCTTACCCGTCACGCCTTTTCCATAATGCACTTGAGCGGGAAATCGTTCTCCGCGGCAAGGCGTCCGACCTCGACGATTTTTGTTTCCGCAATGTCCTTCGTGTAAACGCCCACCACGGCGCGCCCCTTGTTGTGCACGTCGAGCATGAGGGCTTCCGCTTCCTCGGCGCCCTTGTGGAAGACGCCGACGATGACCTCGACGACAAAGTCCATCGACGTATAATCATCGTTCAGAAGAATCACCTTAAAGTTAGAAGGTTCCTTAAACCGCGTTTTCTTGCGGACGGCATATTCAAAAGAAGTTCCCATGGCGGTGCAACTGTAGTCCCTAATCAAAAAAAAGGCAATGCCTTTTTTACGGCGGCATCCGCGCCCTCCTCCCCACAATGAAGGCGCCAAGCCCTGCCAGCCGCGCGCCTCCATTGCCAAACGGAGTCATTTTACAAGCATTTCATCCAATGTTTCTTTACCTGCTTGCGTCTCTCCGGCATTCATTTCGTCCGGGGAAATAATGACGCATGGCCGCGTTTTTTGTATCTCATGTCCGACGGCGGGGTCAAGGTTAATGAAACAAATGGCGTATTGTTTCATTGCCATTCCCACTCGAAGACGTCGTTATCGATCATGTCCGAAATCAAAAGAGCCTTCCCCGAAGATTCGCAAGAATCGACCGATTCGTGAGCTTTGGAAAACGCTTTTTCCCAGCCCTGGCGGGGGGGGCTTTCAATGCGGCTTACTATAAGCTTGTTGTCTCGTACTTCCATTTCCACTTTTTCATTGAAATTGAGCTGATCCAGAATGTTTTGCGGTATTCGGATGCCTCTTGAATTCCCGATAGATATAATCGAAGCCAGCATGGCATTTCTCCTTCGCCGTGATGATGATGCAATTACAATGATTTGTCAAATGATCGGGGCCTCCGCGCCCCGCCCTTGTGCCTGCGCCCTCCTTCGTAGGGCCCGTGGGCACGCCGCCTGCGTCTGAGGGCACGCCGCCTGCGCCCGTGGGCAAACCATTCGGGGCCCCCAGCAAAACGTTGGGGGCCCCCAGCAAGTCATTGGGGGCCCCCAGCAAAACGCTGGGGGCCCCCAATAAAACGCCCACGCCCGCGGCCGCGCTGCCAACGCCCGCGAACACGGTTTTTCGGCCTCTGACGGCGCAGCTTGCAGGGCTGGAGGGGGAGGGGGCCCCCTCTTACACTATCAGCATGGCGTCGCCGTAGCTGAAGAAGCGGTAGTTGCGCTTGATTGCGGTGCGGTAGGTTTCGAGGAGGAGCTTCCGCCCGCCGTCGGCGTCGCCGTCTTTGGCGCAAAATGCGGAGGCGAGCATGAGGAGGGTGGATTCGGGGGTGTGGAAGTTGGTAAAGAGGGCGTCGACGACGTTGAATCGATGCGCTCCGTAGATGAAGATGTTCGTGGAGCCGGCGCCGCGCGCGAGTCTTCCGTCGTGCCATGCGCTTTCGAGCGCGCGGACGCTGGTTGTTCCGACGGCGACGATCTTTCGTCCTTCGCGCTTTGCGCTTTCGATGTTCCAGGCGGCTTCCTCGCCGATGAAGAAGGGTTCGCTGTGCATCGTGTGCTCTTCGACGGTTTCGGTCCGCACGGGGAGGAAGGTGCCCAGCCCGATGTGGAGGGTGACGTATGCGCTCTGGATGCCGCGCGCCCGCAACGCGCTGAGGAGTTCGGCGCTGAAGTGGAGGCCTGCGGTGGGCGCGGCGGCGGACCCGATCTCTTTGGCATAGACGGTCTGATAGCGTTCGTCGTCCGCGGCGTCGCAGGCGCGGCGGATGTAGGGGGGCAGCGGAATGCGTCCGTGCGCCTCGAGCCAGGCGTCGTCTATGGGGGCGGAAAACGTTAAGACGCGCGCGCCGTCGATGAGGGGGCCGATGCGGGCCGTTCTGCCGCCCGCAAAGGCAAAGACGCTCTCTTCTTTGAGTCGCCTGCGGTACTTGACGAGGGCCTTCCAGCGGGCGCCTGAGCCTGAGCCGGCAAGGGGGGCCAGGAGGAGGAACTCTCTTTGCGTGCCGGTGTGCGGGTCGGTTCCGACAAGCCGCGCTTTGCGGACGCGGGTGTCGTTGAAGACGAGGAGGGCGCCTTCCGGCAGGAGGGAAGGGAGGTCGAGCGCGCGGTGGTGGCTGGCGTCTCCTGTGCCGCGCTCAAGGAGCAGCAGGCGGCTGCCGCCGCGCTCTTCGCTGGGATGATAGGCGATAAGCTCCGGCGGGAGCTCAAAAGAGAAGTCGGTTGTCTTCATTGCGTGGGCGCGCCTCGTGGAGACCTAAGTGTTCGTAGGCGAAGGATGTGGCCATCCTTCCCCTGCTTGTCCGTTCCATCAGTCCGGCTTGAATAAGGTAGGGCTCGTAGAAGTCTTCGAGGGTGTCCGCCGAGTCGCCGACGGAGATGGCGAGGGTCTCCGCGCCGACGGGGCCGCCGCCGTAGCGCTGGATGATCATCTTGAGGATGTCCCTGTCCTGCTTTTCCAGGCCGAGGTCGTCGATCTGCAAGCGCGAGAGGCCGAAGCGCACGACGTCGAGGGTGATGAGGCCGGTCTTCTCGCTTACCTGGGCGAAGTCCCTCATGCGGCGGAGGAGCCGGTTGGTAACGCGGGGCGTAAAACGGGAGGAGCGGGCGAGGAGGGCGACGGCTTCGTCGTCTATCGTGATGTTCATGATGGCCGCGGAGCGGCGGATGATGGCGGCGATGTCCGCGCTTTCGTAGAGGGAAAAGTGACAGGTGATGCCGAAACGGCTGACGAGCGGGCTCGAGACCATGCCGGCTTTCGTCGTCGCCGCAGCGAGGGTAAAGGGGCGTATGGGCAGGCGCATCGTCCGCGCGGCCGGTCCTTGGCCTATGATCCAGTCCAGCTCGTAGTCTTCCATGGCGATGTAGAGCATCTCTTCGATGGCGGGCTTGAGGCGGTGCACCTCGTCGATAAAGAAGACGGCTTTGGGTTTAAGGTTCGTGAGGATGCCGACGAGGTCCTTGGGTTTGTCCAGGGCCGGCGCGGAGGTTTCGACGAAATCGACGCCCATCTCGTTGGCGACGATGTGGGCCAGCGTCGTCTTCCCCAGCCCCGGCGGGCCGGTAAGGAAAACATGGTCGAGGCTTTCGCCGCGTTCCCGCGCCGCTTTGATGAAGACGGCGAGGTTGTCCTTCATCTCTTTCTGTCCTAAAAACTCTTCCATGCTGAGCGGACGGAGGGCCCTGTCCCGTTCGTCGTCGGGCAGCGCGACTTCGCTGTGGACTATGGGGTCTGCTTCGCGTTCGTGGGGGTTTTTCTTTGCCATCGTCTTCACTTGTTTGAAAGTTTGTCCAATGCGGAGCGTATCCACAGGGATGTTTCTTTGGGAAAGCGGGATTGGACGGCGAGGAATTCGGTAAGGGCCTTGCCCGCTTCGCCTGAAAAGTAATGCGCTTGGCCCAGATAGAAGCGCGCCCTTCCCTCGATTGCCGGGTCGTTTACGCCGGCCAAGAGACGGCGGAGGGCTTCTTCGGCCTCTTTCCAGTTGCGCCAGACGAAGGGGCCCTTGACGATGTTTTGCAGGCGGCGTTCGTTGCCGCCTTCGGGGGATTCCTGTAAGTCGGCCTTGAAGATTTGGGGCTCGTCGGCGTTGCGGGAAGAGGGAAGGGGGCTTTGGAAGGGACGGGTCCCGGTGAACGAATCGTCGGCGAGGGCGGCGGCCGCTTCGGCGCTGAGTTTCCCCTCCGGTCTGACGGTGGCGACGGAGCCGTCCTGCGTCGAGACGGTGTGCGGCAGGGCTCTTAGGGTGGCGGCCGCCGGCTCACCCTCCTGCGCCGCGCCTGCGCGGACGGGGAGGATGGTGGCGTTGTACGGCGGCGAAATTGTCGCGGCGCCGGCCCTTACGTCCTCGTCGTAGACGACGGCGTAGTAATACTGAAGGCCGGCCTGGACGGAACCGTCGACAAAGGGCGACCGCGCGCCCGGCAGATGGATAAGCTGCGCGGAAAGCAGGTCGCCCACCCGCGTTATCGGCGCGTTGCTCCGGTAGATGACGACGTTCTTTGCGCCGTTCCCCGAGATAAAGCTGATTTTAACGCCTGAGCCTTCGGGATAGGCGGTCAAGCCGGTAAGGACGAGCTTAGGCTGCGCCTGTGGGGCGGGCGTCTGAACGGCGTCCGGCGGCGCGAAAAGGGTCGTCCCGTAGGGCTGGTAGTAGGGTGCCGCGCCGCTTGCAAGTCCGGCTTTGTCGGGGATTCCCCCTCCCCCCTGCCCCTCCGCCGGCTGCGGGCGGGTCAGCCCCGTGACGCCGCCCGATGCGGCCTCCGCCGGAGGCGCCGCGCCTGCCATGACGATGCTCTCCCGGCCGTCAATCGTCAGCTCGACCATGTTGTGGTAGGGGATGACCATCTCGTATTTTTCGCCGTCTGTGCCGGTGGAAACGACGAGGTAGTACACCTTGCCCATAGTGGGAACTTCATCGACGAAGTTCTCCCTGCCGTAGAACACCTTTGCGTATTGTTCGCCGCCGGGCTCTCCCAAAGGCGAAAAAGGCGTCCGCGACCGGTAGATGAGCGTCTCCCCGCGGACGCTGGGGGAGTCCGTCCAGCTGAGTTCCACGCGGCTGCCTGACGCGTGCGCCTTGAGGTTCGACGCAAAGGGCGCGAAGATGGAGCCGTCCGCCTGCGCGTTCAGCATGATCGGGACGGTAAAAAAAGCGGCTATGCATATTCTGATAGGTTTCATCGATGTATACATTGTCGGCAAGTTCCTTTACATTAAGAACACTATGAGACTGAAAAAGCTTGAATTGACTTTCACGCTGCTCTTCTGCGGCGTCGTGCGCATCGGGAATGGTTTCGCCCAGGAGGGCGTCGACTCCGCCGAGTTGCGGCAGGCTGGCGAGGCGATCGAGTTCGTCAGCAATACGGCGGCTCCGAGCGTAATCAACACAAGAGAGGACATTTGGAACATCGGAGCCTCCTTGGGCTCTGCGGCGAAGGCCGGCGCGGTAAGGGCGGGCGACGCGGGGCGGTATTTCGTCATCCATCAACTGCACGGCGCCGAAGCGGACAAGCTTGACGCCGACGTCTTCGGGCTGGGCCCGGGAAGCGCCGTCGATACGATAGTCAATCTGCGCCTTATTATACAGGGCTACCTCGAAGCCGCTTACGGTTACGCCCCCGCCGACGCGGCCCTCCTGTCCCGTTACGCGACGGTGTACAACGCGGTCTACCGCGCCAACCGCGCCTATTTTACGGCGCGCTACAAGTCCCCCATCCTGGGCTTCTTGAGCGAGGGGAGCGAAGGCCTCGCCCTCCGGTTTGACCAGTGGCCCGGCAGAACCCTCATGCTCATCCCCTTGACGACGGCGGTCCCCGGGTTGCAAAGCGCCGTGGACACCAGCTCGATAGGCGACGGCAGGGTCGTCGAGGAGTTGCGAAAGGACGAGGGGCGCGGCGTCGAAGACCGGCGGGCGATGGTCGACTTCAAGGAAAAAGAAGCAGAAGAGGCTGGAAAAGCCGCCGATGAGCAAAAGAAAGCCAACGCCGCAGAGCAAGCGGGCATACAACAGGAAGAACAGCGGATAAACGCAGAGAAAGAACGAGTCGCCGCAGGACAAGCGGCCGTCGAACAACAAAAGCGGGAGGCGGAGGGCCCCGAAGAGAAGGCCGCCGTTGCCGAAAAAGAAGCGGAGCTTGCCGAAAGCGCCCGGCAGACGCGCCAGGACGAAGAGGCGCTCGCCGAGCGCAAAGAGGCTCTTGAGGAGGGTCGGCAGAAAGAGGCGGCCCTCGAAGCCTTCTCGGAGCGGAAGGGGGAGGAGGCCCAGGCGGAGCGAGCGTCCATCGCCGCCGACCAGAGCGAGGCTATCACCGGTCGCGCGCCGGCCGCCACTCCTGCGGCGGCGCCTGCCGGCGTCATCGGCGTCAGGCTTGCGGAGGCTTCGCCTCGCGGCGTCGTCGTCAGGGTCGATCCGGCCTCCGGCGGCGTGTTGCGGACTTCCTCGATAACTCAGGTGTTGGCGCGGAGCTACATGGTCGTAGGCGGGCGGCATTTCGCCCTGGCCGGCGCGGGAAACGCCGCACGGCTTGTCGAGATTGACCCCCAAACGCTTGAAACGGTCAACGTCGGCGAAGACGAGATGAATGGCGACACCCTGCTCTGGGCGTCGGGAAACAACCTTTACGCGATTGTCGCGCGGGCGGGGAAAAACTACCTTGCCCTCTTCGACGCGAAGCTCCAGATGCAGGCGCAGTCGGCGCGGGAGCTTCACCCCTGGGCGTCCGTCGTCTTCCAGGTCGACAGGATCGTCACCCAGGGGGCCGACGGCACCGTCGTCTTGCTTAAAGCGGCGGACTTGACGGAGTAGGTGATGTATGACAAGAACGATTTCTGGGCCCAGAAGGCGCGCAAAGAGGGCTACCCCGCGCGTTCCGTCTACAAGCTCATCGAGATTGACGCAAAGTTCCGCCTGTTCCCCAAGGTGCCCGCCGGAGCCCCGTTTAAGGTCCTTGATTTAGGCGCCGCGCCGGGAAGCTGGAGCCTCTACGCCCTCCGCCGGCTTGGCGCCGGCGGCTCCCTCTGCGCCTGCGACCTGGGGCCCCTGTCCGGCTCTGCCGAGGGGCTTTTCGACGACGCGCGGTTTTTCTTCCTGCAAGGCGACTTCACTACGCCTGAAAGCCGCGCAATCATCGCCGGCCGCGCCCCCTTTCAGCTTGTGCTAAGCGACGCCGCCCCCTTGACCAGCGGCAACCGCTCAGTCGACGTTCTGCGTTCCCTCGACCTTGCCGAAAACGCCCTCTCCATCGCCGAGCAGTGCCTCGAATCAGGCGCCCGCCTCGTCATAAAAATATTCCAGGGCTGTGGCAGCGCGGAGTTCCTCAAAAAAGCCCGGTTGCTTTTCGACGAGCTCAAAACCTTCAAGCCGACCTCGTGCCGCGCAAACTCCTTCGAGACCTACATCATCGGTCTCGGCAAACGTTAGTTTTGTTTTTTGCAGGGGCCTGCGACGCTGCGCCTTCAGCAATGCGCCTTGGGGCTGCAAGTTGCGTTCCCCAGCTATGGGCTTTTTTGCAGGGGCTTTTTTGCAGGGGCCTGCGGCGGCGCCGGGGCCCTATACGTTGAACTTAAAGAACATCACATCGCCGTCGCGGACCGCGTACTCCTTCCCCTCCACGCGGAGCCGCCCCGCCTCCCGTATCTTCGCCTCGCTGCCGCAGCGCACAAGGTCGTCGAAGGAGTACACTTCCGCCTTGATGAACCCCCGTTGAAAGTCGCTGTGAATCACCCCGGCAGCCTCCGGAGCGCTCGCCCCCAGCCGCACCGTCCACGCCCGGCACTCGTCCGCCCCCGCCGTAAAAAACGTCGCCAAGCCCAGGAGCCCATAGGCCGAGCGAACAAGCCGCGCCAGGCCCCCCTGAGCAAAACCCAACTCCTCAAGAAACGCGCGCCGCTCCCCCTCGTCCTCAATGTCGGCAAGCTCAGCCTCGAACTTCCCGCACATCGCCACACACTGCGCCCCCTCGTCCTCCGCCAGAGCCCGCACCGCCGCCACATACTGCGGTGGCGCCCCAGCCGCGCCCCTCTTCACCCCCTGTTCATCCGTATTGCACACGTATATTTGAGGCTTCATCGTAATAAACCCGCAATCCGCCACAGCCAAAGCCTCCTCCCCGACAAGCCCCGCCGTCCGCGCAAAGCGCCCCGCGTTCAACGCCCCTTCGACCTTCTCCAGCGCCCCAAGCAGAAGCTCCACACCCTTTTTCTCCGCAGCGCCCACCTTCAACGCCCGCTCCGCCCGCTCCCTTCGCTTTTCCAGCGTCTCCAGGTCCGCAAGCGCAAGCTCCACATTCACCACCCCAATGTCCCGCAGCGGGTCAGTTCCCCCGCATACGTGAACAACATCCCCATCCTCGAAACAACGCACGACGTGCACGAGCGCGCCCACCTCCCTGATATGCCCCAGGAACCGGTTCCCCAGACCCTCACCCTTCGACGCCCCCTGCACCAGCCCGGCAATGTCCACAAACTCCACCGTCGCCGGAACCACCCGCTTAGGCGCAAAAACCTGCGCGAGGCGCGCGAGGCGCTCATCGGGGACGCTCACCATCCCCACGTTCGGTTCTATAGTACAAAAAGGATAATTCGCGCATTCCGCGCGCGCGCGCGACAACGCCTGAAATATCGTCGACTTCCCCACATTCGGGAGCCCCACAATGCCACAGTTCAAAGCCATAAACCCATGCTACCCCATTCCACGCGCTTCCACAAGGGACGCGCGGCGCAGGAGCAGGGCGTCCAACTAAACGCTCTTGGCGAGGTCTCGCGCAACGGCGTTGAATCCTGTATGCTTGATGCGGAGCGTGCGTTGCATGGTAAAAAACAGTGAAGCTATCGTCTGTTTCGAGAGCGCCTCGGCGGCCATCATGGCGGAGCAGGCGCTCCTTGGGCAGTCATTCGACGTGCGCGTGATGCCCAAACCGGCCCTCATACAGGCGGGATGCGGATTTTGTCTGCGGATTTTGCCCCAGGACATGGAGAAGGTCGCCGC
>JAITNO010000106.1 GCA_031290405.1 Spirochaetaceae bacterium | reverse complement strand
TAAAAAAAGCATTCACGGACGGTGGAATTATAGCCGGGCTTAAAGCGATAGGCGGCGTTTTGCTTTCGGCGATACTCGCGCCCGTGCAAGGCTTATTGGAGATACTTTCGTACATACCGGGGCTTGGGGGCCTCGCAGGAAAGGGCGCGGATAAAATACAACAGTTCAGGAATTTTCTGAAAGGAACGGACGACGTTGCCAGCACTAAACAACGCGCGGATTCAGCCGCTACGAACAGAAGAGCAATAGAAGAGCAGGATGCCGGGACGATGAACATATCTGCGAAAATAACGCCGAACATTCCAAAGGTGGACTTCGGAACACCCGACTTCGGCACGCCTAATTTCAACACACCCGATTTCAGCGCGGCAACCGGCGCCGCCGTCAAATCCAAGCTGCACGGCGTTGTTGATATTTCGGGCGGCGCGGCAAACATCCCTTCTATTGGCGGAGGCACCGCCACAAGAACGGCGACAAGCGGCGTGGCGGACGCTGCATCTGGAACGGCCGCCATCGCCTCCACGGTTGCCGGCATCGCCGCAACCCTTAAAAACATTGCAGTCGATGTCGGCGGTCTTGCGCGCCTGGCAACGCAAACAACAAGCGCGGCGCCGCCGCCTGCCACGCTGTTGCCTGCCACGCCGACGCTTGCCGCGCCGCCACTCCCGCCGACGCCTCCTGCCGCGCTTTCGCTTGCCGCGCCTCCGCTTACCGCGACCGCCGTATTTTCCCGGTATCGCCTCGACATCGCCTCAGACAACTCAGAATTTCAAGATTGTCCCAGATAACAAGGCGGTTGACGCCGAAGTTAAAATCTTCCATAGTAACGCTCCTCTTCGCGCATTTCGCGCGTTCAATCTGAACGCCTCCCCCGTGCCTGCAAGGAACCTCCCCCGTCGCTTCGACGGGCCAGAGCCCAAAACGCCTGGCAATCGCCAACCATCCTTGTCGCGAACCCACGAACCGGCGCTGTCAACAACTGAAGAATAATTAACCACGAACGACGCGAACCACACGAACAAAAGAAAAGTTTTTCAAGCAAAAGTTCGTGAGGTTCGTGAGGTTCGTGGTTGAATTCTGAATTGTCGCAAAACATCGACAAGCCTTGTCGTAAAACATCGACAAGCCTTGTCGTAAAACATCGACAAGGCTTGTCGTAAAATGACGACCGGTATGGACGGGTTTTTAGGCGTCGACGGGCGGGTCTTGCGGAGTCTCTTCAGTTTGGCCCGGCGCGCTGACGCAGAGGAGCCGGTAGGGCAAGACTATCGTGCGGGGCTCTTTCAAGAGGGCTCCGGCTGTGCCGCTGGTGGAACGGGTAACCACCTCCAGGTTCCACGAGCCCAGACCCAAGGTGGCGCGAACAAAAAAGACAATCGTCCTTTCAGACGACGGCGAACAGGACGCGTCAATAGTCATAGACGGCAAGAAATTCACCGGATGGACCGGATATGAAATCGCCCTCGCCTACGACACGCTGGACACTTTTTCATTTATCGCGCCCTACGACCGCTACAACGCGGAGCTGCTTGAGGCGATCATGCCGTTTGCGTTCAAATCCTGCGATGTTTTTTACCATGACAATCTTGTGTTCAAGGGGACACTTTTGACGCCCGACCCGGAGTTGGCGGCCGAGTCGAGTGAGATCGCGTTGCAAGGCTATCCGCTTTGCGGCGTGTTGAACGACTGCATGGCACCCCCCGCAAAATATCCTCTCCAGTGCGCGGGGATTAACATGAAGGGCGTCGCGGAGGCGGCGTGCGAGTTTTACAACATTCCGGTGTTGTTCGACGGCGAGATGGGCGCGGACTTCACGGAAGTGAGCATCGAGCCGACCGACAAGATACTTGATTTTTTATCAAAGCTTTCAAAGCAGCGGGATTTGTTGTTTACCAACACCGAAAAAGGCGAGTTGTTGTTTTTCAAGGCGAAACAGGAAAAAGCGTTTGCGTCGTTTGTCGAAGGCAAACCGCCGCTTACATCAATCAAGCCCAAGTTCGACGCGCAGCAGTTTTACAGCCACATAACGGGCTACAACAAAACGGATGCGGAATATCCGACGGTATCGTACACGTATGAAAATAAATACTTAATCAACAAAGGCGTGCTGCGCCATCTGGCGATAACGATTGACGACGCGGAAACGTCGAGCGACGTTGAGAGCGCGGTTAAGTCGTACGCCGGGCGGATGTTCGCCGACTGCGTTTCGTTTGAACTGGAGTGCGAGGGGCACGTCAACGAAAAGAACGAGCTTTTTCAAAAGGGCATGACGGTCTGTGTAAACGCGCCGAGTGTCATGCTTGTGAACGACACTCATTTCATAGCGCGGGACGTCAAGCTCAAGCGGACGACTGAAGGGAAAACGTCGACCATGACGCTCGTGCTGCCGGGTTCGTACACCGGAGAGATTCCGGAGGCGTTGCCGTGGGAGTAAAGACGACAACGCCGGCGAAAGTTCTGAAAGTCGCCGTTGACAAATTTGTGCAGTTGACTTCGGAGGTGTGGAAGGGGTTTAACCGCGACGCGCGGCTTTACGGCGCATCCGGAGACGATTCGCCGCCGTGCAAGGGCGACCAGACAATTCTCGTCAAGATTGACGGCGCGGGGAAATACGTCGCGGCGGGAACGCTTACCGTGTCGCGTGGCGCGAAGCCCGGAGAGAAGATATTTTACGCGCGCGACGCGGACGCGAAGATTGCGTCAAAAATAGCGATGCTGAACGACGGCTCGGTGAAACTGGAAGCGGACGGCGATGCGGACGTTGTCTCCAAAGGCGCGATTGCCACGCAATCGGAAGGGGACACGGCATTTAACAGCAAAAAGAACATGACGACGGAGGCTGCGGAGAAAAACACGGTGAAGGGGAAGGACGTCGAAGTGAACGGCGACGTGAAGATCTCCGGAGGCTCTCTTGAATGCGACGGGAAAGCCAGCCCCACGGGGACCGGATGCTGGTGCGCTTCCCGGCGTCGGCGAAAACGAGAAAATGTCGTCGCGCTTCCAGTCGGTGACAACGGCGCTGCCCATGACGACGAAAAACATTGAAGAGGCGAAGGCGGCCGCCGAGCTGGATTTGAAATGGCTTGTCGAAGAAGGGGCGGCGCAAAAGATAAGCGTCGCGGGCCGGGCCGGACGGGGAAACAGGTTTTTATTGACGGTCGGCATAGAGGCGTCGGGGGCGAGCATTTACGAAAACACGTTTGCCGTGTTTTGGAAGGTGGGGGTGTATGGCGGCGTTTGAAAATACAACGATTGGCGAGATACGCGATTTAATCCTTAACGCCGTTCAGGCGAAATTCAATCTTGCGTTTCGGATGCTCTCGAAGTCGTTCATCCGCGTTCTGGCGACGGTGTTTGCCGGCGTGTTTGTGGTGTTGTACAAGCAAATCGGCTGGTTGTTTTTACAGTTGTTCCCCGAGACGTCCCACTGGGGCGAAGTGAACGTACTCAGGCTGAGGGTGCGGCCGCTGGTAAGATGGGGCAACCTCATCGGCGTGGGCGACCCGAAAACGGGAACGCAGTGGAAAGGCGTCATAGCCATTGACGTTGCGACGATTGGAGGCTTTCTGGTTGCGGGGGCGCAGCTTAAAAACGACGTTACCGGGAAGCTGTACATTCTCGAAGAGAGCGTCGTCCTTGACAAGCCTGAAGTTGGCGCGGCGGTAATATGCGCCGAAAACGGCGCGGCGGGAAATCTCGACGCGGGAGACGCGTTGAGTTTCGTGAACCCGTTGGGCAACGTTCAAAAAACAGCGTCGGTCGTTGCCGTTGCGGAGTATGCGACGGACGATGAGACGGAGGCGGAATACCGCGCCCGGGTGGTGAGCCGCTTTAGGAATCCGCCGCTTGGCGGAGCGTTGTCGGATTATCGGAAATGGGCGGGCGACGCGGCCGGCGTGTTGAACGCCTATCCTTACAAGGACGTCTCCACGCCGAGCGGTGTTTTTTTGTATGTGGCGGCCAGCCCTTCTGTTTTTCCCGACCGCGTTCCGTCGTCCGAATTGCTTGTCGCGGTGGGGAACGCCTGCACCTACGACCCGGAGACCGGCAAACAAAGCCGCAAGACCATGACGGCCGTGACAGACCCGCTGGGCGATGAGGGTTATGCAAACGTCTGTCCGGTTTCGATTGTGGCGTTCGACATGTTTATCGCCGGCGTGAGCGGCATACCGATTGACGATTACGCCGAGGCCGTGCGGCCGGCGGTCGAGAATTATTTTTTAGGCCGCGAGCCGTACATTCGCGGCCTTTCGGACGACGACAACAAGACGAACATCGTGTCAAGAAACAACGTCTCCTCCGCCGTCGACCAGGCTTCAATGTCGGTGAAGGCGGAGTTTGAAACGGTCGTCATGAAACGAAACGGCGCGGTTGCGGCAAGCTACACTCTGGGGCAGGGCGAGCTTGCAAAACTGAACAACCTGTACGTCAACGGGGAGCCGGTGTGAGCGGGAGATTTTTTGACGCCGCAAAGGCCTTGTTTCCCCGCGGCCATGCGTTCGAGTTGTTTGTCGACAACAACAAGCGGAAGCTCGTCGACGCGCTTTCCGAGCTGCCGGAAAACGTCCGTGCCGAGGCCGAGAGCGCATATCTTGATTTGTTTCCCGACACGACGCGCTTTCCTGAAAAGTGGGAGAGCGTGTTTTCCATATATCTTACGCGCGAGGAATATGCAAAACGACGGAACATTGTAGACGCGCTTTGGAAAACAATATCAGGCGACCAGGGGACTGCCTTTTTACAACAGGTTTTACGAAGCGTCGACGAACGTTTCACCGTTGCGGAGAACGTGCCGGCGACCGACCCGCGCAACAAACAGAGCGCGGGGTTGGCGATATGCGATTATGAAACGATGCTGTGCGACAACGAAGGGGCCTGTTGCGATTATTTTCGAGGCGACGATTCTTTTTTGCCCGGCATACTTCAAAACGACAAAACCGACTTATACTCGATTCCCGACGATTCGCGTTTTTGGGAAACGTGTTTTTTCGTATGCAAAGAAGTCTATCGAAACAACGCTCATGAAATATTGTACATCGAACCTTTCGAGCTGGCTGCGGTTTGGAGGGACATTGTGGAGTATTTGATTTTGAAAATAAAGCCCGTTCACGGCACGGCGGTGGTTTTTGTGAAATGGACGGAGGAGGCTGCGGCATGATAAAGATCGACGGTGATTACACGCCATATTTTATTGACGACGACCCCGCGTATCCGGGGGGCAAAGCGAAGGCGGTAAGCCAGGGCAATCTCACGGACGGAACGCCCTGGAGGGCGCTCTGGTTCAACACCATTCTTGGTTTTTTCCAGGCGGTGATTGTCGAGGCGTGGGGACAGTTCACGGTTGACGGACAGCCCGATAAAGTCGGCCATTCGGATTTGCTTGACGCAATCAAACAAATAATGACCTGCGCGGTCAATCCGTTCATGGACAATCGCATTGCGGCAAACACGCAAAACATATCCGCGAATCTGGCAAAGATAAACTTAAACACTGCGGACGTATCTGTGCTGAAACAATACGTGCAGGGCCTTACGGAAGAGGCGCCGAGCGACGGGCGTATTTACGGGCGTAAAAACCGCGCATGGGCAGAAGTGACGGCGGGCGGCGGGAGCGCGCAGGGCGACGCTATAGAAGCGTTCAAGTTCTACAGCAAGCAAAGCATCATGTTCACGAACGCGCGGATTGTCGACCGCCGCGCGCGCGGCTGGGACATAGGACTTCCCTGCCTTTCGGCGCAAAGCGAAGTCTATCATTTTGACACGGATGCGAAAAACCAAAATCAGGCAAGCAGCATTGCGATTGGGTTTGCCGGCGACGCGCCTATACTTGTAGGCAAAGACGATTCCAACGGCGTCGTCTTTTTCAATCCGGCCGTGCGGGAAGCCGCGCCCTTTGAAATGATGGGGCGCTCGCTTTTCGGGCGTTTCTCGATGGCGTCAAGCGTCCCCAACAGCAATTCCACCGTGGAGTTTTGGGCGCGTTTTACGCAGAACGCCAATATTGCATTGTTGCGGGCCGGGCGGCCCAGCGACGATGAATTTGTATTTCACATTGTTCGCGGCGACCCGGATTACAGCGAGCCTGAGCCGGCGGCGGGGGACTACAGCGAGCCTGAAGAGGACGGCGTCGCGTATTCCGCCGCCGCCGAGGGAGATCCTGAGTATTGCGCGCCGACGCCGCTCGACGTTCCTTACTGGCTTACCGAAGAGGACGGCGTTCCCTACGACGCCGCAATCACGCACGGCAATTACATCGAACACAATTGGCCTGGTGGGAGTGAAGCAATCGACGTCGACGACGACGTTGCAATCGCGCAAAACGCATGGTTTCACTTCGCACTTGTTTTCACGCAACAAGAGGCGCTTTTTTTCATCGGGCAAAGCCAAATTTCAATTCCGAAAAAGAGCGCCGCGTCCGTGGACGCCGTTTTTGAAATCAATGAAGAGGAGGATGAATTAAATGTAGACGAGTTGACGATTGACCGCACCGTTGCGGAGTCTTTTGAGGGTTTTGCCGCGAACACGGAAGCGCGCATACCGTATGCCGCGCTGGACTACAAGGAGAAATGGGCTGTGCTCATGGTGCAGGACCCGGCCAAAGTTAAAACTAATCTGTTCGAGACGGAACAGTTTAGAGCCGCCGTTCAGGCGGCAATAAATTCATAGGAAGGAGTAAATTATGGTAATTGATTGTTCACTGAACAGTTTCACGGTGCCCGGATTTTCGGGGGTGAATCCCCCGTTCGGCACGAAAAAGGCCGCAGACCAGCCCGTTACGTCGCGGGAGGCGAACGTCAACATTATGATGCCGTTCATGCGCCAGCGGCCCTTTGCGGTTGCGGAGGATTCCACGACGACGGCGATAGAGGCGGATTCCGTGTTTGCCTTGCAGGCAAGCGGCATTGTCCTGACGCTGAACTCGGGCGCGTTTGCCGGCTGCCGGGCACGAGCGGTAAACGTCGCGGACGACGTTGCGTCGCTTGCTTGGACGGACGGCGAAGAGAAAACGATTGACGTCTCCCCCGGCAAGGAAGTGGAGCTTGTCTGGAACGGCTCGGCGTGGAAAAAAGTCGAGACCGGAGGGGGAAGCGGCGGCGCGTCGTCGAAGGCCGACATGGTTGAAGGCCTGGGCCGCAATCTTTTCGACGTCCTGGGTGCAACGAGCATTTTGGGAGCGATGACGGAGATTCGGCGGCGATGCAACAACAACGGAGAGATTGACTCAAGCGGAGTTCCCGATTTTTCAAGTTTGGAAGTCGGCGATTACATCGACGGGCTCGACCTTTCGGGCATCGCCGCAACGACCGGCGGCACGGCGCCCCAGGCGTGGAACGATGCGTACAAGAATAACCGCCTTGTTGTTTCGGGTTTCAACACGTTCAAAGAAATGGGCGACGTCGAAAACGCCAAGAACCATGTTTTGTTCACATTCCGCAACATAATCGCCAAGGGGCGCATGAACGCCGCCAACGACAACACCGGCGGATACGCGGCATCGGAACTGCGGGCATGGCTGGAGGGCGCGACCGGAGACGGAAGCGGGGTGTTTGCGACCGGCCTCAAGCTGGCTCTGGGCGGCAATTTTCTTTACACGGTGCGGAAAGCGCACAGTAAAAAAAGCACTTACGCTTGGGGCGCCTTCACCGTGTGGCCGCCGTCGGAGCTTGAAGTTTTCGGCGTTCCTCTTTACGGCGACGAGGGCGTGTATATGCCCGCGATTACAACTCCGGCAATCGAGGCGCGAGTCGGCTACCTAACGCCCATCCAGCTCCCTATATTCCAGAAGTCTTACGTCTATCGGATCAAGCGCTGGAACGGCTCGCGGGACTGGTGGTGGGAATTAACGCCTCGTTCTGATTCTGCGGCCTCTTTTTGCCTTGTTCACTACTTTGGCTATAGCAATTCCCATTCTGCCAGTTCGGCTGGTGGCTGCGCCCCCGCTTTCTGTGTCGCGTAGCGACACGAACAATCCGGCCTCTCGCCCCCTTGTGGGGCGAGAGTATGCTGGGCTTTCTTGTCTGGAAAAAGACGCCCGCCGCGTAAGCGGCGTCGATTTTTTTTGGTTTTTTGGGGGGGGGTCAAAAAGCCTTTTTTATGATACAATTTGAAAATGAGCGTTCTCAAGAACAGGCGCGGGCTTTCCAAGCTGGAGTTTTATCATAACGCCCGGAGGCTGCGGAGAGAGATTACGAACCTTCTCTTGAGGGATTTCGGCGTTCGCGACAAGGTGCGAAGAGTCAAAACGGATGACGGAGAGGAAATGACGGTCATCGAGGGCTATCCCGACTGGCTTTTGGAAGAGTTTCGGCGAAACATCATGCATATTCTGCGGAACCTCATGATGAACATCACGGCGGGCAATACGATATACCCCACGAACGACGGCGAGCTGGTTTTGCGAAGGCAGCATCAGACGGCGGCGATTGTCAACTGCGAACAGCTTTTGCAGGAGATGCACTACTGCGAGGATGTGCTTCCGGTCGCGCTGGCCAAGTTTCTGCCCTTTGTGGACATGATAGAGATGGAAATTAAACTTTTGAAAGGATGGAGGAAAGCAAACAACAAAATAGTGTTAAAGAAATAAGGGCGTTTTCTGTAGCCTCGTTCTGATTCTGCGGCCTCTTTTTGCAATGTCAACAACAATGGCAATAGCAATAACAATTCTGCCAGTTCGGCTGGTGGCTGCGCCCCCGATTCCGTGAGACGCACTACGTGTAGGTTCTTTGAACCGATGCGTCCGACACAGAAGGAGAAAACGTCCTGCGGGCCGCCCTTTGGGCCCCCGCGAATATTCGCCTTGATGCGTCTCGGCGTACGCTGCTTGCATGGAGAGGCTTGCGCGGCCTCTTTTCATGCCGAATGCGCTATGCGGCATAGTGCGCGAACCGCCTGCGGCGATGAGTTTACTCACAAGCCGCAGACGGATGCCGTACAAGGCTTTTTTATAAATATGACAAGCGAAGATAGAAAGACGGCGCGGGCCGAAAGAAGGCGCGCTGCCCGCACCGCGAATGAAAAACAACGCATCGAACCGTACAACGATTTTTCGCTCGTTGCCGATGCGGACAATCTTGCCCGGGCCTTTGCGAAGTCGAAGCGCGGCGTTTCGTGGAAAGAGTCGGTACAGCGATACGAAGCCAACGCGCTTCGCAACATCGCACAGACGCGCCGCAAGCTTCTGTCCGGAGAGTCCGTCCAGAGCGGCTTCGTCGAGTTCGACCTAAAAGAACGAGGCAAGACGCGGCATATCCGCAGCGTCCACATTTCCGAGCGGGTGGTTCAAAAATGCCTCTGCGACAAGGTTCTCGCGCCGTTGCTCTCGCGGCCGCTCATCCACGACAACGGCGCGTCGATCGCGGGCAAGGGCGTTCACTTCGCGCTGCGCCGGCTTGTCGCGCACCTGTCGCGTTTTTATCGCAGCAACGGCCGTTCAAACGAAGGCCATGCCCTCCTCGTGGACTTTTCCATATTCTTTGACAACATTCGCCACGACGCCCTGTTCGCCATGCAGGAGCGCTATCTCACCGAGCCGCGCCTCCGCGCCCTCACGCGCGGTTTTATCTCCGCGTTCGGCGACGACAAATCCCTGGGGCTTGGAAGCCAGGTTTCGCAAATCTGCGCGATATTTTACCCCAATGCGCTTGACCACTGCATCAAAGAAAAACTGCGCGTGAAATACTACGGACGCTACATGGACGACCTCTGCCTTATCCACGCCGACAAAGCCTTCCTTGAAAAATGCCTGGCCGAAATAAAAACCGTCTGCGCCCGGTTCGACATCGTCGTGAACGAAAAGAAAACCCGCATCGTCCGCCTCTCCTCCGGCGTTCCGTTTCTCAAGGGAAAATACGCGCTGCTCCCTTCCGGCAAGATCCTTCGTCGGCCGGGCAAGGAATCCGCCAAGCGGATGCGCCGCAAGCTCAAGGCTTTCAAAAAGCTTGCGGACGCGGGCAAGATGGATTGCGCCGACGTCTACGCATCCTACCAGTCCTGGCGCGGCGGCTATGCGCAACGCTTCAACGCCCATTTCGCGGTGAAGCGCATGGACGCGCTGTATGACGGTCTTTTCATCAATACTCATCCTCAATAATTTTTTCAAATTTTCAAAAAGTTAAT
>JAITNO010000097.1 GCA_031290405.1 Spirochaetaceae bacterium | reverse complement strand
CGCTTTGCAAGGGTGTTGGTGCAGAAAATATAATGCGTATAAAAAAACTCACCCATCCGCAGGGATGGGTGAGTTTGGGGAGTGAAGGATTCGAACCTACGAAGGCTGAGCCAACAGATTTACAGTCTGCCCCCTTTGACCGCTCGGGAAACTCCCCGTAAGGCTTGCCGCCTCGAGCCGCCTCCCGGAATCGAACCGGAGACCTCATGATTACAAGTCAAGTGCTCTACCAGCTGAGCTAAGGCGGCGTTGAAGCCTCCGCCATGCTATCAGCTTCCCCCGATTTTAGTCAAGGGCAACGCTGAAAAGCCTGCCGTCCGGCGCCCTCAGCCTAGAAAGTTTTTTTCCATTGGTTAAAGCAAGGCGCACCGTTTCGCATTAAGCAATGCGAAGGAGAATCTTATGGAAAAGATCAAAGCGTCCGAACGGGCAACCGTGGACGAACATTTTAAGAGCTGGCTTGCCTACTATGGCAAAGGGAACGGGGACAAGGCGGCCGCCGACCGCGCCAAGCGCCTTCTAAAAAAGGACTTTGGCTGCAAGATCGGAACCATCGCCTTGCCAAAGATGTTTAAGAGGGAGTCTGCCGGGCCGCATTGCGACAGAGGGTTTGCCTGCATCGAAAGCGGGGACTGGGACGGCGCCGTCGAAGAGTATACCGAGGCCATAAGGCTTGGGGGCGGGTATGCCGAGATAGTGAGCAACCGGGGGGTCGCCTACTCTCAGAAAAAGGACTTTGGCCGCGCCATCAGGGATTTTACCCGGGCAATAAAACTTGATGTGGGGTATGCCGAAGCATATTTCAACCGGGGGCTTACCCATGCCGACAGCGGGGACTGCGACAAGGCGATCGAAGACTATACTCAGGCGATACAGCTTAAAAAGACGTATGCCGAAGCCTATTATGGCCGGGGAAATGCCCACCAGATCAAAGGGGACTGCGACAAGGCCATTGCCGATTACACTCAGGCGATACAGCTTAAAGGCGATTATGCCGCGGCGCATGAAAGTCGAGGGACCCTCTACGGCAACAAAGGGGACCTGGACGGCGCCATCGACGACTTCACTCAGGCGATACGGCTTAAGGGCGGCGACGGGACGGCGTATTACAACCGGGGAACCTTCTATGGCGCCCGTGGGGACCGCGACAAGGCCATCGACGACTATACCCAGGCCATAAAACGCAACGGCAAAGACGCCGATGCATATCTTAACCGCGGGATCCTCCGCGCCGAAAAGGGAGACATTGACGGGGCCATTGCCGACTGCACCCAGTCGATACGGTTTATGGACGGTTGCGCCGACTCCTATGACGAACGCGCCCGCGCCTACCGCGCCAAAGGAGACGCTGAACGCGCCCGCGCCGACTGGACGGAAGCCCTCCGGCTGGACCCCGGCCTTTCCACTGCAAAGGAGGGCCTTGCGCTCTTAGACAACGGCGAAAAGCTCGCGGCAGGCACAACAATGGAGGATGGGGGCGCGCCCCCCCTCCTCCCCTCTTTATGAAAACAATGCTCAAACCTGTGGCGCCCCCTTGATGGAAACCGATGATTGTCATACAATCAATAAACTTTAAGGAGCTACAATGCGCGATATTCAGGATTTTGACTCAATTATGATTAAATTGGCCGCGCCGGAGATGATTCGGGCGTGGTCCTATGGCGAAGTGAAAAAGCCGGAGACGATTAATTACCGGACGCTCCGGCCGGAAAAGGACGGGCTTTTCTGCGAGCGTATTTTTGGAACGACGAAAGAATGGGAATGTTACTGCGGGAAGTTTAAGTCCATCCGCTATAAGGGGGTTATCTGCGACCGTTGCGGCGTGGAGGTTACGCACTTTAAGGTGCGCCGCGAACGGATGGGGCACATTGAGCTTGCCGCGCCGGTTTCGCATATCTGGTATTACCGCTCGGTGCCGAGCCGGATGGGGTTGCTGCTGGACCTGCCGATGAATCAGCTGCGCTCGGTTCTCTACTACGAAAAGTATATTGTGCTTGAGCCGGGCGATACGGACCTAAAGAAGATGCAGTTGCTTACGGAAGACGAATGGTATGACGCCCAGGAGCGTTTTGGCGGGAACTTTGTGGCGGGCATGGGCGCGGAGGCCATTCGCACGTTGCTTCAGACTGTCGACCTTGACTCGATTGCCATTGAGCTGCGGGCGAAGATGATTGAAAAGGGCGCCAAGAGCGACAAACGGCTCTTGAAGCGCATCGAGATTGTCGAGAACTTCCGCAATTCGACGAACAAGCCTGAGTGGATGATCCTCGACGTGATTCCCGTGATTCCGCCTGAGCTCCGCCCGATGGTGCAGCTTGACGGGGGGCGCTTTGCGACGTCGGACTTGAACGATCTTTACCGCCGCATCATCAACCGCAACAATCGCTTAAAGCGGCTTATCGGGCTGAACGCGCCGGACATCATCATCCGCAACGAAAAGCGTAGGTTGCAGGAGGCTGTGGACGCGCTCTTCGACAATTCCAAGAAGAAGCGTGTGGTGAAGGGCGCGTCGAACCGGCCGCTCAAGTCGATTTCCGATATGCTCAAGGGGAAGCAGGGGCGCTTCCGCCAGAACCTTTTGGGCAAGCGCGTGGATTATTCGGGGCGCAGCGTGATTACGGTGGGGCCTGAGTTGAAGATCTGGCAGTGCGGGCTGCCGACGAAGATGGCGCTTGAGCTCTTCAAGCCGTTTATTATGAAGAAGCTTGTCGAAAAGACGGTGGTCTTCAATATTAAAAAGGCGAAGATGTATGTGGAGCAGGAAAAGGCGGAGGTGTTTGCGGTGCTGGACGAGGTGGTCAAGGAGCATCCGGTGCTTTTGAACCGCGCGCCGACGCTGCACCGGCTTGGCATTCAGGCTTTTGAGCCGGTGCTTGTGGAGGGCAAGGCGATTAAGCTGCACCCGCTGGTCTGCCACGCCTTCAACGCGGACTTCGACGGCGACCAGATGGCCGTCCACGTGCCCTTGACGCAGGAAGCGCAGATGGAATGCTGGACGCTGATGCTTTCGGCGCGGAACCTCCTTAATCCGGCGAACGGGCAGACGATCGTCTTCCCCTCCCAGGACATGGTTTTGGGCATCAACTTCCTTACCCGCGCGCGGGCGAACGCGCCGCGCCCGCATCTGAACGACGCGCCGGAGGGCTGGCTGCCGAAGTACAGCGGCATGGACGAGATACTGCTGGCGGTGGAATCGCGGAACGCCGACCGCTCGAAGCTTCTCCACTGGGAGGCGCTGATCAAGGCGAAGCCGAATAAAAAGGTCGTCTGGGACAGGATCGAGCACGCGGTAAAGCCCGACAAGGAGGGCTACATCGAGACCACCGCCGGACGGCTCGTCTTTAACGAGCAGCTGCCGGAGGACGTTCCCTTCCTTAACTACGAGTTGAAGGACAAGGAGATCCGCGCCCTCATCGAGCACGTCTTTTCCGAAATGGGCTCGTGGACGACGGTGTCCATGCTCGACGCGATCAAGGCCACCGGCTACAAGTACGCGACGATTTTCGGCGCGACCATTGGGCTCGACGACATCGTCGTCCCCAGAGAGAAGCCGGCGATGATCGCCGGTGCGAACAAAGAGGTCGATTCGATTGAAAAGCAGTGGCGGCAGGGACACATCACCGCGCAGGAACGTTACGACCGCGTCGTCGACGTGTGGAACAAGACAAACGAGGACTTAACCACCATCATGATGAAGACGCTGGAGGCCGACAACGAAGGCTTCAACTCAATCTACATGATGGCAAACTCAGGCGCGCGCGGCAGTAAGAACCAGATACGGCAGCTTGCCGGAATGCGCGGACTCATGGCGCGCCCGTCCGGCGACATTATCGAATTGCCGATACGGTCGAACTTCAAGGAGGGGCTTTCCGTCATCGAGTTCTTCATTTCGACAAACGGCGCGCGGAAAGGCCTCGCCGACACCGCCCTTAAGACCGCCGAAGCGGGCTACCTGACGCGCCGCCTCGTCGACATCGCGCAGGACATGGTCGTCAACGAAGAGGATTGCGGCACGATCAACGGCACGCTGTACTCGGCAATCAAGGACGGCGAGGAAGTTACCGAGGCCCTCTGGGAGCGCATCGTCGGCCGCTACACCCAGCAGCAGGTTAGGCACCCGATTACCGGCGAACTCATCATCGACATTAACGAGGAGATAAGCGAAAAGACGGCGAAGGAGATTGAGGCCGCCGGCCTTGAGTCGATTGTGATACGCACCGTCCTTACCTGCGAGGCAAAGCTCGGCGTTTGCAAGCGCTGTTACGGGCGCAACCTTGCGACGAACCGCCGCGTCGACATCGGCGAGGCCGTCGGCACCATCGCCGCGCAGTCCATTGGGCAGCCGGGCACCCAGCTTACCATGCGGACGTTCCACATCGGCGGCGCGGCGACCAAAGTGAGCGAAGAGAACCGCACATCCCTCAAGTTCCCCGCATACATCAAGGACATCAGCGGCGCACACGTCGTCCTTCAAAACGGGAACAGACTCTTTACCCGCAAGGGGCAGGCCGTCGTCAACAAGGTGATGAAGGAGTATAAGCTTGAGGGAGACGACGAACTGCTCGTCGAAGACGGAAAGCGGGTCGTCAAGGGCATCCCCGTCATAAAGCGCGGCGCGAAGGAGGTGCCGGCGGCGGAAAACGCCTTCGCCATGGTCCGCGACCGGATGCTCTACCTTATCGGGCAGGACCAGAGACTCGAAATCCGCAACGGCTCGGAGTTCTTGTACAAGCAAGGCGAAGTTGTGCCCGCGGACAAGGCCATCGCCACGTTTGACCCGTTCAGCGACCCCATCATCGCCGAAGCCGGCGGCATCGTCAAATTCAAGGACATCGTTGAGGGCTCCACCCTCAAAGAAGAAATCGACGAAGACACCGGCAACGTCGAAAAGCGCATAACCGAGTTTCAGCTTGAAAGCAAGCAGCCGCGCATCATCATCGCGGATGAGGATGGAAACGACCTCGTCTCCTACCCGCTCCCTTCGGGGGCCTACATCCAGGTCGACGAAGGCGAAAAGATTCTGGCTGGGCGTTCGGTCGCCAAGACCCTCAAAGAGTCGGCAAAAGCCCTCGACATCACCTCCGGCCTTCCCCGCGTATCCGAACTCTTCGAGGCGCGGAAGCCGAAGGTTCCCGCCGTCCTAGCAAGAATCTCCGGCAAGGTAAGCTTCAAAGGCATCAGCAAGGGAAAGCGGAAGGTCGTCATCAAGGGCGACTACGGCGAAGACTTCGATCACCTTATCCCGCTCAGCAGGCGCCTCCTCATCCGCGACGGGGACACGGTGGAGGCCGGCGAATACCTCTGCGAGGGGGCGGCGAGCCCCCACGACATCCTCCACATTCTCGGCGAGAGCAGGCTTCAACGCTACCTTATGGACGAGATTCAGAAGGTCTACCGCTTGCAGGGCGTCACGATCAACGACAAGCACATCGGCGTCATCATCAGGCAGATGATGCGCAAGGTCGAGATTGCCGCCGTCGGCGACACCAGCTTCATCTTCGGGCAGCTTATAGACAAGTATCGGTTTCACGAAGAAAACGGGCGCGTCATCGAAGAAGGCGGCCATCCCGCGGTCGGGCGCCCCGTCTTCCAGGGAATAACGAAGGCGTCGCTTAACATCGACAGCTTCCTTTCGGCGGCGTCCTTCCAGGAGACGACGCGCGTGTTGACCAACGCGGCCATCGCCGGCTCCATCGACGCGCTCCGCGGCCTCAAGGAGAACATCATCATCGGGCATCCCATACCCGCCGGAACCGGCATGAAACGCTATCAAGACATAAAACTCTTTGAAGGCAGCGAAGACCTCGACCTCCAGATGAAAGAAATCCTCATCCGGCGCAAGCTTGAGGCCGAGCAACAACAACCGGTTCCCTACGAAATCCAAGTCGCCGCATTCGCCCAGCCGGAAGTCGAAACCGACGATATGTAATGCAGAATGATGGAAAACGCGCAAACCATTGCCGCTAAAAGAATCTTTGCTCTTTGGCCCTTTGGGGAGGGTCCGGCGTTTACCCACCCTTACGTCGCAACCCAACCTGGAGGGCCTTTTTTTTAAGCTCAGGCAGCGCGGCTTGAGGGGGCGTTGAAACCGCCCTTCTCCTCAAATCTTCTCCGGTCGGAGGACGCTCCAACGGGACTGGGGGGTTCCCCCAGCGGTCTTGGGGGTTCCCCCAACGGTCTTGGGGGTTCCCCCAGCGGTCTTGGGGGTTCCCCCAGCGGTCTTGGGGGTTCCCCCAACGGTCTTGGGGGTTCCCCCAACGGTCTTGGGGGTTCCCCCAACAGGACTGGGGGTTCCCCCAACGAGCGGCCCGGACTCCTGTCCGAGCGGCCCGGACTCCTGTCCGAGCGGTCCGGACTCCTGTCCGAGCGGTCCGGACTCCTGTCCGAGCGGCCCGGACTCCTGTCCGAGCGGCCCGGACGCTCGTCCGACTTGGGCGGAGTCCCGCCCGACTTGCGCGGAGTCCCGCCTGACTTGCGCGGAGTCCCGCGAGAGTTGCGTGGGGCTCCCGCGAGGGGACGGAGGCCGGCGCTCCGCGGCGTCCTGAGGCGCCCTTGTCGAAGGGGGCGGATTCAGGTTACCATCGGTACCCATGAAGCTTTACAGTCGTTCGCAACTTGTTTTTTTCTGCGTTTTGAGCGCCTTGTTCGTGTGTGCGCTTGCCCTTGCGTTTGGGTTGATGCGCGGCTCCTTCCAAGGCTTAAGCGCCGAAGAGGGGGTCGGCGCGCAGGCGGAGGCGGAGGCCGAGGCCGAGGCCGAATTGTCGCTTGCCGAATCGCAGTCGACGCAGACGTTGCGGCTTAACACCGCCGAGCTGCTGCCGTTTTCGCAGCCCGAAAGGGAGAACATCGCGGTGTACGACCAACTGAACGAGGCCGTCGTGAACATCACCACGGAGACGCAGGCCTTCAATTGGTTTTTGGAGCCCGTCCCGCAGGACGGCGAATCAGGCTCCGGCTCGATTATCGACACGAGCGGGCTCGTGCTTACCAACAATCATGTGATTTCAAAGGCAATAAAGGTCTACATCAACCTTGCCGACGGCTCCCAGATCGAGGGGACGGTCGTCGGCAGCGACGGCGAGAACGATCTTGCCGTCATCCGCTTTAAGCCGCCTGAGGGCGCCGCGTTGAAGACCATCCCTTTTGGCGATTCTGGGGCGCTGAAGGTGGGGCAGAAGGTGCTCGCCATCGGCAATCCCTTTGCGCTGGAACGGACGTTGACGGTGGGCATTGTGTCAGGGCTCGGCCGTCCCATTCAAACCTCCAGGCAGAACGTCATCCGCGACATGATTCAGACGGACGCCTCCATCAACCCCGGCAATTCCGGCGGCCCCCTCATCGACGCAAACGGCAAGATGATCGGCATCAACACGATGATATATTCTCCTTCCGGCGGCTCCGTGGGCATTGGGTTCGCCGTTCCCATCGACACCGCCAAGCGCGTCGTCGCCGACCTTATCAAATTCGGCAAGGTGCGGCGGGGCTGGATCGACGCGACGCTCGTCCAGCTCTTTCCCCGCCTGGTGCAGTATGCGAAGCTGCCGGTGTCAGCGGGGATGCTCGTGTCGCGGACGCGGAAGAACGGGCTTGCGGAAAAGGCCGGGCTAAAGCAGGGCAGCGACCCCGTGCGCTACGGCTCGGGCGTCATCTATCTGGGCGGGGACATCATCACCTCAGTGGACGGCTTCAAGGTGGAGACCCTCGCCGACCTCTACTCCGCGCTGGAGGACAACAAGCCCGGCGAAGTGGTTGACGTGGAGCTTCTGCGGGGCGGCAAGAAGGTACAATTAAAAGTTACGCTGGCGGACCGCGAGGACGCGCTCAACCAGTGATCATCGACTTTCACACTCATGTGTATCCCCCAAAGGCGGCGCACAAGGCCGTTGCCAACATCGGGGACTACTACGGCGTGCCCGTGCGCGGGCGGGGAACGCTCGACGAGCTTCTTGAGGTGGGGAAGCGCGCAGGGATAGACAAGTTTGTCCTGCTGCCCGCGGCAGAGGCCGCGGAACAGGTTCGCCGGATAAACGACTACATCGCGGGCCTCTGCAAGGCGCACGACGAGCTGATTGGGTTTGGGGCCCTCCACCCCGATATGCCAAACGCCGGCGAAGAGGTCGACCGGCTTATCGCGCTGGGGCTGCGGGGCATAAAGATCCACGGAGAGTTCTTGCGCGTCAACATAGACGACGACAGAATGATGAAGCTCTACGCCCTGCTCGAAGGGAAGCTGCCCGTCGTGTTCCACATGGGCAATTACCGCACGACGTATTCGCATCCCGCGCGCCTCCCCCCCGTGCTGGAGGCGTTCCCCAAGCTTACCGTTGTGGCGGCGCATTTCGGCGGCTGGCTGCTCTTCGACCTTGCCCTCGAATGCCTCCGCCATACGTCCTGCTATGTGGACCTGTCAAGCGCATCGGAGTTTATCGGGCTTACGCGGATGGAGGAACTCATCGCCCTCTACGGCGCACGGCGCGTCCTCTTCGGCTCGGACTACCCGATGTTCAACCCGCAAGAGGAGCTTGCCACATTCGGGAAACTGCGCCTGAGCGACGGCGACAGGGAGCTGATCCTCTGCCAGAACGCGTTGCGGCTCTTGTCGGGGAACGAGGCCCCCGGGGGTAGCGGAAAACCGTAAGACATGGTAAAAGAGAAGTCGGTTGGCATTAAAAGCAAGGAGTACCGTATGAGTAAAGCGATGAGCGAAAGGGCCGTAGGCCATGTTAAAAAAGACGCGCCGGTACAAGCGGGGATTCTTTTGAATAAACCTGTTGAGGCGGGGATGCCGTGCCAGGCGCAACCCTCCCTCAAGTTACGGGTAAATCGTTTATACGGCGCGTTCAAGGAAACGCCCATCCCCGACAAATCAGACCTACGCAGACAATTCCATGAAGACGGCGCTCGTTGACCTTAATGTGATCCTTGATTTTCTGAATCGGCGCAATCACCATGAAAGCGCAAAAGAGGTGGTGGATTTGTGCGCCGACAAGAAAATAGCCGGTTACCTGTGCGCCCATGAAATCAAGGATGTTGACAAGGTAAAAGAAACTATCACCACAATTCTTGATATATTCACCGCCATTCCCGTGAATGAACGTGTGTTGCGCTCCGCGATTCTTTCTCCGGTAAGCGATTATGAAGATGCGGTGGTTGAAATCAGCGCGAAGGAATATGGGCTGGATTGCATTGTTTCCCGAAATGTCGTGGATTTTAAGAATGCCCGGATACCGGTTCTTTTGCCGGAAGACTTTTTGAGAGAAATATGAGCTCCAGGCGAGCGGTCGCTAGAGGATAGGGCGCGGGGGGTAGCTTGAAACTGACAAACCAATCGGCAATAATGCTGGCGCCATGAATAACCGGGAACGCTGGAAGCAGCGCTTTGACAATTTTAGCAGTGCGTTTGCGACCCTCGTCCGCATAAAAGAACGGTTTGCGCTTGAAGGGACGGATGAGGCTCTTAGAATGGCATTGGTGCAGGCGTTTGAGTTTACCTATGAATTGGCCTGGAATACGATGAAGGACTATTTGGAAAACGAAGGCTTCGACGCGCCTGCCGGAAGCAAGCAGACTATACGGTTGGCGTTTCAGGCTGGGCTTATTGAGGATGCCGAACAATGGATGGAAGCCGTTCAAAAAAGGAACATGGCGAGCCATACATATAATCAAAGCGTCCTTGACGAGGGGGTTGCTTTCATTAACGGCGCCTATTTTCCATTGGTCGAAAAACTGCACGCCTTTTTTAAGGAGCGTCGATGCGAAGATCAATGCGTTACGGATTAAGCGAAGAGCAGATTGCGGAAATAAAAGATTTTCTTGCCCGCTATCCCGAAGTGGAAAAGGCAGTGCTTTTTGGCTCGCGGGCGATTGGTTCCTGGAAGCCGGCATCGGATGTTGACATTGCCCTGTTTGGTTCACAGGCAAACGCGGCGTTAGGCTCCGTGATTAAATTTGATATTGAAGAGGATACGTATTTGCCGTTTTTCTTTGATATTGTCGCGTATTCAAAAATTACCAACGCCGCGTTAAAGGCGCATATTGATTCAAAGGGAATCGTACTGTACAAAAGAAAAGAAAGAACGCATGAGGAGGAAAACAGTATGGCACACACAAAGCCGCTAAGCGGCAAGCGCTACCGAGTCGGGATAATCACCGCCAGCGACAAGGGGGCGCGCGGCGAGCGCGAAGATGCGAGCGGCGCGCTGATACGGGAAATGATGAGCGGCGCAGGCTACGACGTGCAAAGCTATTGTCTGTTGCCCGATGAAAAGGAAGCGCTCAAGGCCGAGATGCGCCGTCTTGCCGACAACGCGCTCGTCGACCTTGTGCTCACCACTGGCGGCACCGGGTTTTCGCCGCGGGACTGGACGCCGGAAGCGACGACGGAAATTGCCGAGCGCTTCGTGCCGGGGATTGCCGAGGCGATGAGGGCGGCCGGCATGGCAATCACGAAGCGCGCCATGCTGAGCCGCGCCGTTTCCGTGATACGGGGCAAGACCCTGATCGTCAACCTGCCGGGCAGCCCCAAGGCTGTCCGCGAAAATCTGGAGTTCATCGTCGGCGAATTGCCCCACGCACTGGAAATACTCTGCGGCGAAGGCGGGGAATGCGCCCTGCCCTAGGGCCGCGCTGAAAAACTCACGCGCGGCAACCGCGCACCGCCTTTCTGTGGACAAATCTTTCGCAACCGCGCCTGACCCGCGTTTTTCGGCGCGTCCCCAACGCCGGAAGCCTCCGCAAAAAAATCCGTTCGTGCGCACGAACAGTCTAGTTTTGCGCAAGAGCGGTCTAGTTTTGCACAAGAGCGGTTCGGTTTTGCGCAAGAGCGGCTTAGTTTTGCGCACGAGCGGGGCGGGGCGGTCGGGCGTACAATTATCTCGCACGGCCTTTTTCTTCTTTTCCTTTTTCACTTTTCTCTAGCGTATGTAGTCGTCAAAGGAGGGGGGCGTGGGCTTAGTCTTTTGCGGGGCGGGTTAGGGCGCGGATGATTTCGCGCAGGGCTTTGAATGTGGATTCCGAGAGGAGGGGGAGGCAGTCGGTAACCTCTCGGTATTTTACCTGGTCGAGTGTTTTGGCGTTGTCGGGGCGGTTCTTGCCGGTGATGAGGTATTCGACGGAAAGGCCGAGCGCGGCGGCGATCTTGACGGCAATATCGGCAGGGGGCATGCACTCTCGGTAGCCCAGGTACATATCCAGCGCCCGTTTTTTGATTCCGGCCCTGTCGGCAAGTTCTTTCTGGGTCAATCCGGCATATTCTATCTCTGAACGCAATCTTTCGGTGAAACTGGACACGGTTAAGAAAATAACATAATTGCGCTGTCAAAATGACTTGACAATGCGGTGATTACGCCATACACTTATAAGCGATAAATCGCTAGAAAGCGCACACGCCTTTTTGGTGAATTTGTTTATACGCCTTCTATAAGGGTATAAAAATATTAAAGTTGTCAGGAGGAAAGAATGACAAACAAAGGTTTTTTGAGGGCGGCTGCCGCGGCGCTGCTTCTTACGGGGTTGACGGCGGGCGTGAGCGCGCAGGACCAGGATGACGGGGGTTCGCAGGGCGGCGGCGGGTCGCAGATTACCATCAGCGGCGGCATTGCGCTGTCGACGATGAGCGCGTCGGTTACGTCAAAGGGGGGCCAGAACGCAACTCAGCCCGGTGTGGAGGGCGGCGTCGGCGTCGGCGGCAACATCTACCTTGATTATATGCTCCCCGTGAGCATTCCGCTCTCCCTGGGCGTGGAGATCGGTTTTGACAAGGCTTCGGTTAAGGATGTGAACGGGTCAATAGGCGTGGCGGCAATTCCCCTGCTCGTTCGGGCGGCCTACCACTTTGACTTGTTCCCTAAGTTTGATCTGTACCTTGTCGGCAAGCTTGGCGGCGCGGTTGGCACGATTACAAACAGCCCGTATGTTCCCAGCGGTTTTGCGTTTGGCATTGACGTGGGCGCGGCCTACTACTTTAGTTCAAGCGTGGGCGTCTTTGCCGAGCTTGGCTTTGACGATTATATGCTTTCGGTAGAGTATGGTCCTTACAATTACACCTATAATCTGCCGTTCTACCGGTTTTTCACGGCTGGCATCAGCATTAAGTTCTAGGCGAGTGGGGGGGGTTTTTATAGTGGCCTACGGCGCTACGCCTTTGTGTCTGTGGGCTGCGCTCTCCAGCTTTGGGTTGCTAGGCGAGTGGGGGATTTGGAGGTTTTATGTTGAAACAGAGGTGCGCTTTCCTGTGTGCGGCGCTGCTTGCGGTGGGTGTGTGCGCGCCGGCGCACGGGGATTCGGAGGTTATCGTCCAACGGGCGCGGCGGTCGCTGAACTCGGGCTTTAAGGAGCGGATTTACGTTGACGGGAAACAGAAGCTGGTGTTGGCGAATGGGGAGTCGGGCTCGTTTACGGTTTCCGACGGCAACCATGACATTTATGCGGAGTTGTATAGTTTGACGACGAACACGCTGTCGTTTAGCGCGCGCGCGGATACGATTAGGCTTACCATTACGCCGTATTCGGCGAGTAACTTTGTCATCGAGAGTGGGGACGGGGGGCTTAAGGCGGCGGCGGCTAAGCCGGCGGAGAAGGGGCGCAACGTGAGCGCAGACGACAGCGTGGAGGGGTCTCTGGAGCGGGCCGCGGTCCAGATTATGGCGAAGCTGCCTGAGAAATCGAAGCTGGCGATCGTCTACATCACGTCGAAGGATGCGGAGATTACGGAGTTTATCGCCAACGAGCTGGAGTTTATCATGGTGGGCGAGGGGCTGGTTCTCGTTGACCGCAGTCAGTTGGACAGGATTCGCAAGGAGCAGCACTTTCAGATTTCCGGCGACGTGGATGACAAGGAGGCGGTCTCCATCGGTAAAATGGCGGGGGCGAATGTCATCATCACCGGAGCGGTTACGGGGTCGGGGAGTTTGCGGCGTCTGCGGCTGCGCGCGTTGAACACGCAGACGGCCCAGGTGCTGGTGGTCGCCTCCGAGAAGTTTTAGCAGCCTCCGGAGCCCCAGACGCCGCCTGCTAAAATCGCCGACGGAAACGGCTCTGGGGCGGGGGTCTTATACTTTCTCTTTATATTCGCATTTTGGGCAGACGTAATGCGTTTCGCCTTTGTCCAGCTCGATGCCGCACAAGGGGCAACGTTTCTTAGGCGCGTCCGTTACGACTCGTAGTCGATGTTGACAACCTCTTCTTCTTCCTCTTCCTCCAATTCGTCTCCGATGTCGTCTAGGTCGGCAAGGCTCCCCGCATCCCCATCGTCAAAGAATTCTTCCTCGCTGTCTTCGGCTTCTTCGTAAAAGAGTATGCTCGAACAGTAAGGGCAGGATAAAACCTCCACCCCCTTGCGGATTTCCGCCGCAAACTGAATGGGGAGGATCATGTGGCAGCTCTGGCAGACGGGATGCTCCCTGCCCTTGACGGCGACGACGCCGCGGCCTTTTTTCTTTCGGATGATGCGCTCGAATTTGAAGATCAACTCGGAATCCAGCCCGTCCGTCAATCTTTTTTCGTCCAGGGTAACGGCGTCAAGACGCTTTCGCTTTTCGGCAAGCTCCTTCTCGATGTTTTTCTTGCGTTCGGTAAGCTCGCCCATCTGAGTATCCATAAATTCTTTTTTCAGCTGCATCACTTCATTGAGTTCGGCAACTTTTTGCTCCATAAGATGCAACTCTTTTCTGTTGCTGTCTTCTTTCCGCGCCGCGTCTTCAATTTCCTTGTTAAGGGCTTCGATTTCACGCTGCGTCGAGGCGGAATCCATCTTTTTTTCGGATTTTTCCCGGTCGCTCTCCGCGATAAAGAAAGCATTCCTGAATTCGTTTTCTTTTTTCTTGGCGGCGACATATTCCTGGTCCTTGTCGATGTAGTCCTGCTTCAAACGGTAAACCAGCTCTTCGGAAGAACTCAATATTTTAGGAATGTCTTCCATCTCTTTTTCCAGCGTGATTTTCTGTGTAAGTACATCCTGCAATTCACGCAACCTTTCAAATACTTTTTCTGTTGTCATATTGACTCCTTATCAATGATCCAAATAATCTTTCAATTTTCTGCTCCGCTTAGGGTGCCTAAGCCTACGGAGGGCTTTCGCCTCAATCTGCCTGATGCGCTCGCGGGTAACGTTGAAGTAAAGGCCCACCTCTTCCAGCGTGAGCGAATACCCGTCGTCCAGACCGAAACGCATCTTCAGCACTTCCTGTTCCCGCTTGGGCAGCGTACTGAGCACACTGAAAAGTTGTTCCTGCAAGAGCGTGAACGCCGTCTTGTTCGCCGGATTTTCTACATGATCGTCTTCGATAAAATCGCCGAGCTGGGAATCCTCTTCCTCGCCGACCGGCGCCTCCAGCGATATGGGCTCGCGGGCCACATTCTTTACCGATTTGACGCGAGACAGCGGCCAGCCGAGTTTTTCGGCGATTTCGTCGTCGCTTGGCTCGCGCCCCAAACTCTGCAAAAGCTGCCTCGACTCCCGAATCACCTTGTTAATCTGTTCGATCATGTGGACGGGAACGCGGATTGTCCGCGCTTGGTCGGAAATCGAGCGGGTTATTGCCTGCCGTATCCACCACGTGGCGTAGGTCGAAAACTTAAACCCTTTTTTATACTCGAATTTTTCAACCGCCTTTATCAAACCAATGTTCCCCTCTTGAACGAGGTCGAAAAAGTGCAGCCCGCGATTCGTATACTTCTTCGCAATGGAGACGACAAGGCGGAGGTTCGCCGTAATCAGCCCGTCTTTCGCCTTCTTCATCATGATGCGCCCCGAATTAAGCTCTCGGGCAAGCTGGTTTATCCTGTCGACGGACTCCTCAAAATCGGATTCCATCTTGTCAAGCTGTTTTTTGTTCTGCTGAATTTGATGTATCTTTTCCTTGATCTCGTCCGAAGAAAGAGAAAGCTCCTTTTCAAGCCGCTCGCGTTCCTCTTTGATGGTAAGGCGGCGCCCGAGCCGGCTCAATTCCTGTTTCGACGAGACATTGAGCCGTCTTTCGATGCGGTCCTTGTCCCGCTTAAAACGCTTTATCCGCTTTGCCGCCTGAACAAAGCGTTCCGAAAAATTGATAATCTCGTCGGGATGAATTTCCGACGAGGCGATGACTTCGAGAATCTTCTTGCGGCGGTTCTGCAATTCCCGTTCTTCCAAAAAGGCCACGCCCTTGTTGATCAGTTTTCTTTTTAAGTCGATGTAATCCTGTATGTCGCTCCCTATCAGGCGCAGAGGTTCGCGGTAAAAGTTAATAAGGCGACGGCGCTCGGACATATACTCGCTCAATTCTTTCTTCGATAAACTTAAATCTTTCGGGTCTTTTTTAGAAAACGCCTTCTGCTTAATATGCTGGAATTCGGTGATAATCATGCCGGAGCGCGTTATAACGCCCTTGATAATGTCCTCGCCCTCTTCCATTTCTTTGGAAAGCTGGACTTCCTGCTCTGCGGAAAGAAGGCTTTCCCGTCCAATCTCACGCAGGTAAAGCCGGACCGGGTCGTCAACCGCCGATTCTTTTTCATCGGCGACAACGCGCTTTTTATCGGATGAAGGTTTTTTTTTCTTTACCGGCACGACAATCTCTTCATCAAGCAGACTGTCCTCTTCGACAAGAGATATGTGGTTCTTTTCCAGCAAAGCGAGGACAAAATCAATTTTTTCGGGGTTATTGATATACTCAGGCAGATAATCGGAAAGATCGTCGTAGGTGAGTGTTTTTTTCTCTCGTCCGGTTTCAAGGAGTTTTAGAACGGCGGGGTCTTTTTCAATGTCTATGTCGTTTTCTTTTTCATCGTCTCCGTCCACTTGTGCGTCGTCAATATAACCATCAAACGGCGTTGCGTCGGCATCATTAACTGCAAGAGTTTCTTCTGTGTTCTGTGCCGTTTCATCGTCCATTAACGAGCCCCCTTCAATTCTTGTAATTGTGAATCAATAATCATTTTCTCGTTCACAAGCTCCAAACTGCTCTTGCCTTCATTTTTTGCAAGCTTCATCAAGGACACAAGTTTCTTGCTCTTCAAGTCAAGACGTTTGATCCTCAATCCCCGTATCCCGTCGGCGACAAGCTGATCGGGTCTTTCGGAAAATTCCGGCACGGCGTTTTTTTGGATAAGAAAAACCCGCAACGCTTCGTCATCGATATAGGAGAGAATTGCGCCAAGATTGAGCGCGCCTGCCCGGAAATTTTCCTCCAAAGCTAGGTAAATATTTCTTGCGTCTTGATTCTCGAACTCCTCTTTAGGCAGCGCTTCCCGCAATTTATCAAAAAGAGAGGGGCGTTTTTCGCAATTTACCGCAACCGCGGCGAGCAAAAAAAGCTCCTCGCTCAATCTGACGGTTCTTGAAACCCGTCCCCCGCTTTTGCGGTTCTGCGCCGGTTGTTTTACCAACCCAAACTTTAAATCGTGTAAAACCGTTTGCGGTTCCAAACCAAAATTATCGGCAATTTTTTTATAAAAGGCTTCTTTATCAACCTCTGAATCGGCGTTTTCATAAAACGGACGCAGGAAGGCAATCGCCTTTGACATCCCCTGTGAATCATCAAGTTTGTTCAGAAAATCCCTCTTACTTTTTGCAACTAGGTAATCGGCGTCCATAATACTCTCTTTCAAAGAATTAGACAAGTATTCGGCACCGAAGCTCTTCAAAATATCGGCAGGATCTTTCATGTCTTGCGGAACAGCCACCGTGCAAGAAAGCGCGTTTTTCTTGCACGTCAGGATGCCCTTGACGGCGGCGTTCTGCCCTGCCTCGTCGTTGTCGAACACAAGCTTGATTTTATCCGCCCAGCGGCGGACAAGGCGGGCCTGCTCGTCCGTAAAGGCCGTGCCGAGCGGGGCCGCCGCATTGACAATGCCCGCCTGGTGAAGGGCGACGACATCCATATAGCCCTCGGCAAGGACAACCTCGCGCTTTTTCCGTATCTCGCCGAGCGCCAAATCTATCGCGAAGAGCGTCTCCCGTTTTTTATAGAGCGGCGACTCCGGCGAATTGATGTATTTCGGCCCCTCCCCGTCGAGGAGCCGCCCGCCGAAAGCCACCGTCCGTCCCTGCCTGTCGTTTATCGGGAAGACAAGCCTATCCGACAAAAAAGCATACTCAGGATACTTCTTGGAAAACAGATCGCTTTCACCCAAAAACTCCTTTGAATACCCCTTTCCAAGCAAAAATTTATGCAACCAGAGACGGTCGGCAGGCGCGTATCCAATCCTAAAACGCGCAATCATCTCCAGACTGACGCCCCGCTCAAGCACATACTCCTTTGCCTGCCTCCCCTCGGCGCTCTCCATCAAAATGTAATGGAAGCTTCCCGCCGCTTTCTTGTACAATTCCGCCAGAGCGTCTTTTTGTCGGGAAAGCGCCTCCTCTTCCTTTGAAAGAGGGGCCCCTCCCCCCGAACTCTCGTATTGAATCTCGATTCCAAGCTTTTTTGCCAACGCCGTCAAAGCCTCAGGGAACGAAACCTGGTCCATCGCCATCATAAAGTCGATAATCCCGCCGCCCTCGTTGCAACCGAAACAGTAGTACGATTTTCGGTCGGGTTGAACCGAAAATGACGGCGTTTTTTCATTGTGGAACGGGCAGAGCCCCCAATAATTGTTGCCGCGCCGTTCCAGGCGGACATATTCGCCGACAATGCTCACCGCGTCAAGCCGGTCCTTAATCTCATCAATCGTTTTCTGCGAAATATACGGCATATTAAAACTTCGTAACCAACTGTCCCGCCCGAATATGATCGTCAAACGTCTTTGAAAAATAGTGCCTGCCCTGGGCGGGGTCTGCAATCCTAAAAAAAAGATACTCATTCTTATCGGGGGAAAAAACCGCCGCAAGAGCCGCCCTGCCCGCTGACGCTATAGGACCAGGCGGAAGCCCGCTTTGAAGGTATGTGTTGTAGGGACTTTGCACCTCCAAATCGCGATTGTAAATCCGCCGGGGATGGGGCCTCCCCTCAATCTCCGTAATAACATACTCCACCGTCGCGCAAGATTCCAGCCTCATCCCCCGCTGTAACCTATTTTCAAAGACGCCCGCAATCAGCGGCGCCTCCCGTTCAAGCCGGTATTCCCGCTCGACAATCGAAGCCAAGATCACCTTGCGGAACAACTCTTCGGGCGTCAAGCCGGCCTCCGCCGTCCCCAAAGCCCCCAATTTTTCGTAAAAATTATCCGCCATCATCCTTACAAGCCGCACCGCAGGATACCTCTTATTTACACGATACGTATCGGGGTAAAGAAACCCCTCCATCGTCTTGCCGGGAACGCGGTATTCGTGCAAAAGCCCCTCGTCCCGCGCCGCCGCGACAAAATCCTCGGCGCGGCAAACCCCCTCAGCCTCAAAAATCGCCGCCGTTTTTTTAATCGTCGACCCCTCCGGGATCGTTACCTTGACCAGAAGCTGTCTTCCGGCGATAAAAACCCCTCGAATTGCCGTCAACGGCAGCCCCTCCTTGAACCCGTAGACCCCCGCTTTAAGGTAGCGCCCATCCGCGCGGCACAGCGCCCTCCAGAGAAAACGCGTCTTTATAAGCCCCGCCGCTTCAAGCCGCGCCCCCACCGAGTCTGCGCTCTCCCCGTCTCCAATCTCCATAACAACCTCCCCCCCTTCGACGCTCACTCCGCCTGAATTGACGGCCTGCCCCGCGGGCGGCTCGTTCAAAAAAGCCGCCGCAATCAGCATGATCCCGCACACAACAAGGAACCACGCAAAACCGCCCAGCGCCCTCAATACAATCCGCCTCTTCTTCAACATACTTTTCCGCATAAGGTATATCAGTTTCTATAGAATATGTCAAATTTTTGCAAGAGGCGCCGAGTGCGCTTTTTGCAGCCTACGGCGCTAAGCCCCCCCCCAGACCCGCCACCAGCCTGGCGTACTCAAGTACGACGAGCTCGTACTCGAGTACGACGGGCTCGTACTCGAGTACGACGGGCTCGTACTTGAGTACGACGAGCTCGTACTCGAGTACGACGAGCTCGGACTCAAGTACGACGGGCTCGTACTTGAGTACGACGAGCTCGGACTCGAGTACGACGAGCTCGGACTCAAGTACGACGGGCTCGGACTTTTCGTTCATCGCTCATCACTTTTTTCTCTTTTCTTTTGTGAGCGGGGGGGTATGCAATAAGGGGGAAGTGTGGCATACTGCTCTCTGGAGAGGGAAAGGAGAGAGACGTTATGAAAAAGAATATGAGAAGGCATCTTCCGGCGGCATTTGGGTTGATTTTGGCTGTTCTGGTCGGCTGCGGGGTTACCGTTGGGGATGGGGCGCCACAAGGCGGCGGCGGCACGACGGTAACGACGTACAAAGTCGAAGAGGTCGGCGGGAAATTCAACGATGATGACGCCTTGGTTAACGTCACTTCCACGGAAATCAAATTCACCTTTAGCGCGGCGCCTACCGGCTTGACGGCCGAAGATTTTGCCGTGTCCGGCGCGGCGAAAGCGAATGACACGGCGACGCTCGGCGGCAGCGGGATGGTATGGACGCTGCCTATAACGGTTAAGAACACCGGTACGGCGACGGTGCAGATATTCAAGAACGGCGTCGTGGCGGACGAGCAAACGGTCCTCGTGTTCAAGAAAGACGAACGAGTCCCGCCCCTCCTCTACAGCGTCGGGGCCGACGGGAGCCCCGGAGCGGCTTCCACGAAAATCACGTTTACCTTTCGCAAATCGGTTGATGCGCTGACTGACGCGGATATAAACAAGGTGTTTGACGAGATTGCTCTAAGCGCCAACGACATTACGGTAACCGGCGCGGCGGCGGCAAGCGGGACGCTTGTCCAGAGCACGACAGACAAGATGATCTGGACGTTGCCGGTAACGGTTAGCGGCACGGGAATAGCGCAGGTTTCGATAAACAAGACCGTTACCGACGACGGCATAACGGGGCCGGCCGTCGAAACGGGGGAGAAGCTGGTAAGCGTGTACAAGCAAGGCGCGTATCCGGTGATTGCGGACGCCGTGCAGGTAGGCGGAGCGGCGGGAACGAAGGATTCGACGGGCATCACCTTTGTCTTTAGCGCGGCGGTTACCGGCTTGACCGCGAACCACGTTGCCATAACGAAGGGCACGGGAGAGGCCGTCAAAGGCGCCGCTCTTGCCGGAAGCGGCCTCTGCTGGAGGATTGACCTTGCGTCCGTTGCCACGCAGGGGGAGGTAACGCTCAGAGTCGTCAAGGACGACATAGACTCCTCGAAGACGGTGACGGTGTACAAGAAGGGAGGCGCGGCGGACATCGCCTACATCGCCACAGCGGACGGGGCAAGCGGTGCGACGACTTCGACGAAGATTTCGCTTGCCTTTAACGCGGCGCTTACCGACGACTTGACCGAAGACGACGTAACCATAACGAAGGGCACGGGAGAGGCGACGAAAGGCGCGGTAACCGG
>JAITNO010000184.1 GCA_031290405.1 Spirochaetaceae bacterium | reverse complement strand
GACACTGAAACCTTCCGTGTCGACTTAGAAAAGTTACGTGTCGACACTGAAACCTTCCGTGTCGACTTAGAAAACTTCCGTGTCGACTTAGACACCTTCCGTGTCGACATTGAAACCTTCCGTGTCGACTTAGACAAGTTCCGTGTCGACAATGAAACCTTCCGTGTCGACTTAGACAAGTTCCGTGTCGACTTAGAAACCTTCCGTGTCGACTTAGAAACCTTCCGTGTCGCCGTTAATGTTGTGAACGTCGCCGTTAACGTTGTGAACGCCGCCGTTAACGTTGTGAACGTCGCCGTTAACGTTGTGAACGCCGCCGTTAATGTTGTGAACGCCGCCGTTAATGTTGTGAACGTCGCCGTTAACGTCTTCAACGTCGCCGTTAACGTCTTCAACTTCGCCGTTAACGTTGTGAACGCCGCCGTTAATGTTGTGAACGCCGCCGTTAACGTTGTGAACGTCGCCGTTAAAACCTTCTTGGGCGTCCTGGAAAGCTTCCTCGTCGGCACGTGCGCCAGGCTCATGGGGGGTCTGGGGGGCCTCCTCGGCCCCCCAGCGGGGCGTTACGGGGCAGCGCCCCGTATGGGGGGTAGCGCGCAACGAAGTGCGCGCTCAGGGGGGCGCGCCCCCCTCCTCCTCTCTTCTCTTCTTCTCTGTGAAAGCAAAGCTGAAGGATGGGGGGGGCGACAAATGCCCCTATGTGCCCAAAATTTACCAGGCGCTTTGGATTGTGTCGGTGTCGAAGTGGCGGGTTGTTTCCATTCTGCCGTCGAGGTCGGCGTCGATTGTCTGTGTGTGGGGTGTGCCGTCGCGGTACTGGGTCTGGGAGACGATCTTGCCGTCGAGGGTTTCTTGGGCTGATGTGGGGATGCCGTTTGTTAGGCGGGTTTGCTGGATGGCGCCTTCGATTTCGGGGCTGGGGTTTTCGACGATGGCGGCGTTGACAAGGAGGGTTCGTTCGCTCAGGGTGCTGCTGCCGGCGGCGGGCTCGGGGTAGGGGATGCCGTCTGGGGCGCAGAGCGGCTCGAAGCGGATGGGGGCGTAGTGGAAGGCGGCGGGCGGGTAGGTGTAGGTTTTGTCGCGGTAGTGGGCGCGCTGTACGACGGGGTAGGTTTCGTAGTCGATGGCGGCGGGCTGGGCGTCGATGGTTGTTGTGGCGTGTGTGGGTGTTCCGCCGGCGAGGTTTATGCTCAGGCTGGGCTGGCCTTCCTGGTGTGTATCGACGGTGATGTGGGTGGCTTGGCCGTTTTTGTAGGTGCAGCTTGCCTCGCTGATGGCGTCGTTGTTGGCATCGCTGGCGATGGTTCCGGTGAAGGAGCGGAGTGCGTTGATGAGGGTGCGGCGCGCGGCGTCTGTTCGCAGTTGGCTGTAGGTGGCGATGAGGGTTTGTTTGTCGATGACGGCGTGGGTGAAGAGCTGCTTGATGGCGGCGTCTTCGTCGTAAACGCCGAGTGAGAGGAGCGTGGGGAGGGCGCGCTGGGGGGGGCTGGGGTCGCGGGCGGTTTGTGCGCGCAGGCGTCGTTGGGCGTCTTCGACGTCGGGTATGAATGGCGCGGCTTGGTAGATGAGTGTGGGGCTGGTTTCCAGGAGGACGGGGAGGCGCGCAAGGGCGGTGTCGACGAGGGCGGCGTCTTGGGGCGTGGGTGTGGGTGTCGCGGCGGCGTAGGCGAAGAGCTGGGCGGCGATGTGGGGGTCTTCGGGGTAGGCTTGGAGTGCGTGGGCGGCGGCGCTTCTAAAGGCGGCGTTCTCCTTGAGCTGCCGCAGGGCTTCGAGGCGCTGGGCTTCTCTTTCGGCGCTTGCGGGGAGGGCGTCGATTTCGCGGAGGGCGGCTTGGTACTGCATGAGCTCGAGGAGGAGGCTTGCTTTGAGGGCGCGGGCGTCGTGCGCGTGGTACTGGTTCCATCGGTCGGTGGCGAGGGCGAGTTCGAGGTCGGACAGGATGCGGCGGCGGGGGGCGCCTTGCCGGCGCTGGGACAGGGCGCGGAGGTAGCTTAGGTCGGAGGAATGTTCGGCGTAGTCTTGCGCCCGCTGGAGGGCTTTTTCGGCTTCCTGGTAGCGCGCGTGGTCATAGGCGTTCTGCGCCCATTCGACGTATTTTTCTGCGATGGCGGCTTCGCCGCGGGGGGCGTCTGCGTCGAGGGCGTCCTGGGCGTGGGCGGCGGGCGGCAGCGCCAGGAGGAGGAGGAGCGCCAGGAGGGGGAGGGGGTGGAGGGTGGTCTTCCTCATGGGTTGATGATTCTCCAAGTGTTGCCTGTTTTTTCAAAGTGGGCTCGTGGGAGGGTGCGCTGTCTGCCGTCGTCGGTGTCGAGGGTGACGGTGCCGGCGATGACGTTGACTTCCCTGACGTACCAGTCGGCGCCGTCCTGAGTGAATTTCTGGCCTTCGGGCGGATAGAATTTGCGCTGTTCGGCATAGTAGTTGTATTCGTAGGCGAGGCAGCAGAGAAGCCTGCCGCAGGAGCCTGATATCTTGAGGGAATTGAGGGAGAGGTTCTGGTCCTTGGCCATCTTTATGGTAACGGACTTGAGCTTTTCGGAGATGGTGTGGCAGCAGTAGGAGCGCCCGCAGATGCCTAGTCCGCCGCAGATGCGCGATTCGTCGCGGATGCCGATTTGCCGCAGCTCGATGCGCGTCCTGAAGGCCGAGACGAGGTCTTTTACGAGGTCTCGGAAGTCGACGCGGCTGTCGGCGGTAAAGAAGAAGAGGATTTTGGCTTCTTCGAGGAGGTAGTGGACCATGACGAGCTTCATGACGAGGCCATGCTCTTTGATTTTTTCTTTGCATATCTGGAAGGCGTTTTGCTCGCTTTCCTTGTTGCGTTTGGCTTTTGCGAGGTCCTCGCTTGTCGCGGGGCGTTCTATCCGCGTGATTCTGGCATTGGCGAGCATTTCGGGGTTTTTGACGGGGCCGATGAGCCGCGCAAGATCTCTGCCGTACCGCGTGGGCACGACGACCGTTTCGCCTGGCGCAAGCGGCTCGCCCGCATACACGGCGAAAAAGGTGTCGTGCGAATACTCAAGCAGTACATGATAGACGGGCGCGGTGATGGGCCCGTCGATGGTTTCGGCGACGACGCTTAAATCTTCCAATGCGTCGTCTTCGGCGTCCTCGAGTTTTTCCAATTCATCTTCGGTTTCGTTGTTCATCGCCATGTTGCCCCCTGCGTGCGGTTTCCATCCCGCTTATCGTAATAAATTTATAAGCAAGCCGTTAATCTCGTCAATGTGGGCGAGAAACCCCAGCCGTTTCCCCTGGGCCGCCATGATCTGCGCGGCGAGGGTTTCAAGCTTTTGGTCGATGACGCCGACCATCCGGTATTTCTGCGCCTCGTTCCGCGCCTCGCCCGTGCGGTCTTTGAATTGGGGCTTGAACTTGTTCAAGACGCCTTCGCTTTTCTCGACGCTGAAGGCGTTGTCCACCACAAAACGGATAAAGCTCCGCACTGCCGCTTTATATCGCCTGATCTCTTCGGGACAGGGGCGTTTTGAAAGCGCGTCGCCTGAGCTGTGAACATCGTCCAAAAGCCCGCCGAGGTCGGCGTTTGCCGGCGGCGCTGTTTCGGAGAGCTCCAGCGTCTGCGGGCGTTCATGGTGTTCCGTCAGTATTGAGGCGAAGACGCCTTTGCCTGCGGCGGAGGCCTTCCCCGCTTCTTTTCTCTTGACGTTCCCTCGCGGCGGAGCGTTCAGCAAAAAAGGGTTTATCGACTGGATCGCGCCTAAGATGCCGTCAGACACCCTTCGACTCCCCGCCGGACAGGGTTTCCCGAACGCCGAGCGCATCCCGGTATTCGGCCAGGGCCTCGTTCCAGGCCTCTTCGCTGGTGCAGACGACGATTCTGCCGTGGATGACGCACCCCTCGTCGGCCTGAATGCGGCGGGTAATCACATCGCCGATGACCAATCCGGTGGAAAGCACGACAAGACGCTCGCTGGCAAGGATGTTCCCGCGAACGACGCCGCCTATCGTTACCTGGGTGCCCGTAACATTGCTTTTCATGCGGGCGCGTTCGCCGACGACGACCCTCCCTTGCGCGCTCATGTCGCCGTTGACGCTTCCGTCGACGCGGGTAAAGCCGCCGGCGTCGATGCTGCCCCAGACGCCGGTGTTGGGTCCGATAATCGTGTTTATTGAAAGGTCTTTTCGATTAACTTTTTCCGGCATTTAGGTTTACCCGACCGGCGCTCATGCGGACGTTCAAGAACTTATAGGGGTCGACAACGTCGGAGCCGATATGCACTTCATAGTGGAGGTGAGGCCCGGTCGTCAGTCCGGTCTTCCCGATATATCCGATGACCTCGCCCTGCTGAACGCGCTGGCCCGTCCTCACCTTAAAAGATTGCATATGCCCATAGCGGGTGTAGAACCCGTGTTTATGCCGAATGATGACGTAATTTCCAAAACCGGTGGGGTCGTAATCCACCGTAACAACCTGACCGTCCGCCGTTGCGACAATGGGATCGCCGGATCGGAACGTTGAAAGGTCTATGCCGCGATGGACGTAGATCTGACCGGTAAACGGATGTTCATTTTCACCGAAAAACATGGAGATGTGCCCGTGCCCCCCCTTGATGGGCCAGATGTTCGGCACTTCGGTAAGCAAGGAGCTCTGCGATTCTAGCAATTTCCCCAGATTTTCGATGGGCTCCCTCGTTTCGGCAAGGTAGCTGGCAAGGCTCCTGATTTCGTCGGCCTCGCGGAGGCGCCCTTCGGCGCTTTCCCTCATGTCAAAGAAGGAAGAAAGGTCGCCGCCCGAAGCCGTTTTTGACGACTGGGTGTCCAGGGTGTTGATGCCTATCGTGGAAAAGACGCCGGACAGGGTGTTCTGAAAGTTCCGCGCCTCCTTCCGCAAGGCGCCCACCTCGTCCCTCAGCTGGTCGAGGCTGGCCTGCGTTTCGTGCAGCTTGGAATCCTTGTCCGTCAGGATGTTCTGATTGTCGTTGTACGAATTCCGGTACCAGAAGAAAGAGCCGACGACGACGCCCAAGACCAACGCCGCGCAGATCATCGAAAAGAAGGTAACCTGAAGATTGTAGATTTTTTTCTCGCTGTGGGGGACGAGGACGAGCGTGTAATGCCGATTCATCAGGCGTCCAAGGGCCGCAAAAAAAACACGCAGGGCGCCCCCCACCGCAAAAACCCGACTCTTCGTTTTTTTTACAACATTATTCTCGAATCGCTTATACTCATGAACCTGAGCCACTGAACACCTCTCCAATAATTATCGGCAAAACTCCCCCTGTTTTGTCGTCAAACTCTATGTGCAACGTGGAAAAAAGTCAAGGGCGCGCGGCGCCCCATTGAAAATGCAACCCTCGAAGGGTTTTGCCTCATGTAGAAAATGCAGCGCTCGGTATCGGAGGCGGTCAAACTGAAGGCCGCCCGTCCGCGCCGTCCTCCCAGCGGAAGGTCATGCTGAGCGCCGCCTTCCCGTCCGCCATAGCGGATGGCGTATCCGCCATGGCGGACGGCGCATCCGCCATGGCGAACGGCGTATCCGCCATGGCGAACGGCGCATCCGCCATGGCGAACGGCGCATCCGCTCTAGCGGACGGCGTATCCGCTCTAGCGGACGGCGTATCCGCTCTAGCGGATGGCGTATCCGCTCTAGCGGATGGCGTATCCGCTATAGCGGATACGCCCCGCGCCGAGCCGTCAAAACCGCGTGCCACGCCCGCATGAGGGCGTCTTGAGCCCGCATGAGCC
>JAITNO010000119.1 GCA_031290405.1 Spirochaetaceae bacterium | reverse complement strand
TTCGACAACTTGGTACGGCAGGTGGGGCTCCACACGAGTGGGGCAAATCCGGATTGGCATCACATTCCGGCGGAAGACAAGGATGGGCTGATGGAAGCCCACGGGAGGTGGCAGATGGCCACGCGCCTCTTTTAGGGCAGGATCTGAGTAAAGCATTTGTTTTCGAGCACACGCGCTCAGCAAGCAATGATTGCGTTGTCAAATTTGAATGCCGTTTTTTTCAAATTCTCAAAGAAAACCGCACCAAACCGAGGCCTAAAGACAGGGTGATAATTCGCATCTGTCTTGGTGGGACTCTGAACATATATTGGCAGGGCAAAGCCCTCCTTGTTAAAGAAATTCAAATTGAAAATCAGGAGGCTTGTCTTACTGGCACAACATGACAAGGGGACGTTTCTATCTTGGTAAGACAGGGGACGTTTCTACTTTGGCTTGACAGGCCTCAGCTCAGTCTCTTGACTTTTTAGCGCATTTGCACATAGACTCAAGGCAAATTCAGGTGTTTTCGAGACACTGACGAGGGAAAAATGAATAACAACGAAATTGTTCCGGGTTTTGACGCCGGTAAAGACGACAGCTTAAAAATCGACCTCAAACGGCCTAACGGCGTGGAAGGCGCCCTTATCCTTGCTCTGACGGGCTATATTGACACCTATAACTCGGCGTCTTTCCAAAAGAGGGTGACAAAAGCGATTGAATCGGGCTTTGTGAAGTTGATTTTTGACTGCGGCGGACTGAATTACGTATCATCGACGGGCATTGGTTCCTTTACAAGCTTTCTTAAGACGTTAAAGGCGATACACGGCGACCTTGTTTTGCTGGATGTCCAGCCTAAGGTGTACGAGGTTTTCCAGCTTCTTGGCTTTTCGCAGTTTTTTAACATCAGGGGGAGCATGGAGGAGGCGGAGAGCTTCTTCAAGAAGGATGCGCTGCAATCCGCGGCGGGGGCCCTTTTCCCGAAGATTTTTGATTGTCCGATATGCGGGAAGAAGCTGAAGGCGGTTAAATCGGGGCGTTTCCGGTGCTCGGAGTGCAAGACGATTCTCTCTGTGGACGGCGTGGGGCAGGTTTTCCTGGGTTAACCGGAAAGCCTGGAAGAGAAAGGAGAAAAAATGGCTTTTACCTTGAACGCGTATCCCGTCGTCTACCGCGCAAAATACGCGGCGGGCGCATGGACGGAAGAATACCTTGAAAAACCGCATAAGACTCCGGCTGAGGAGGCGGCTTTGAGTGAAAGGGAGCGGCGCGAGCTGGAGGCGTCGCGCAATGTTTACGCGGATATGCCGCTCGTTTCGTATACGTCTCAGTATGGCCTGTCCGTGTTTGAAGGACTGAAGGCGTTGCCGCAGAAGGACGGCTCGCTGGCGGTCTTCCGCCCGGATAGAAACGCCGAGCGTTTCCATAATTCGATGCGGGGGTTGCGTATGCCGCCCTTCCCTAAGGATGCGTTTGTGGCGGCGTGCGTGGAGACGGTCCGGCGCAACGCGGAGCTGGGCTTTGTTACCCGATATAAGACTGAATGGGAAAAGGATTCCTACATGAACGCGGATTCGGTGTACATACGTCCCTTTACCTATAGCGAAGGGGGCATCGGCGTGGGGCTTTCCAAGGAGCCGTGGGTTGTCGTCGTGTGCACGCCGGTGAGCGCCTACTTTGTTCCCGGACTGTCGGGCGCGATTACCAGCAAGCGGATTAGGGCGACGGCGAACGGCACCGGCTGGATTAAAGCGGCTTCGAACTATGTCGTCTCGGCCATCGCAAAGCAGGAGGCTGCGGAAGCGGGCTACATGGAATGCGTGTTTCTGGACGCGGCTGAGCGCAAGTACGTCGAGGAAGGCTCGTCGTGCAACATCTTCTTCTCCCTAAAATCAGGCGAGCTTGTTACGCCGGAGCTCGGCGACACGATACTCCCCGGCATCACGCGCGCGAGCATCATCGAACTTGCGCGGGAACGCGGCGTCGCCGTCAGCGAGCGGAAGATCGGCATAGAGGAGGCCCTCGACGAGACCAAAGAATGCTTTGTGAGCGGCACCGCCGCGGGCGCGACCCCCATAGAAAGCCTTACCCACGACGGCAAAAAGGCCGTCTTTAACGGCGGCACAACCGGCGAGCTCACCGCGTCAATCCGCGACACCCTCAAGGGCATACAATACGGCGCCCTCCGTGACACAAAAGGCTGGATGGTCAAAGTGCGGTAGGGGCGGTGCAAGATTGACGCGTACAAGTCAATCGGCGTCGTCTTAGGGCGTCTATCTGGTTTTCCGTTCTTCCGCCGACTTACAATCAATGCACATAAGGGCCGAGGGCATCGCCTCGAGGCGGCTTTTCGGAATCGGCTGTCCGCATTTGATGCAATTGCCGTATTTCCCTTGTTTTATCCGCGAAATGGCGGAATCAATGCCTTTAAGACGTTTTAATTCGGCGGACCCCAGCGCTTCCAGCAGATTCCTGTCAATGTCGTCGCTGGCATAATCAACAGGATCCTTAGGCCGTTCAAGGCCGCCGGCGATTTCTTTGTATTCTTCCCTGTCGGCCAAAAGTGCGGAGACGATTTCCTTCTTCTGCGCGCTTAAAACCCTTTCCATCTTGTCAATAAACTTTTTGTCCATACTCTTAATCCTCCGAAAAACGACGTGCGGATTATGTCGTGGAAAAACGGATTAGTCAAGCGCTCGCATCGCCTCAAAATTAACCCGGCCTGACCCAGGGGCCATGGCCAGCGGCCCCCGCGCCTTTTTGTTTCCAGCGTCCGCCGCCAACCGTCGCCACTCGTACTCGAGTCCGACGAGCTCGTACTCGAGTACGAGCAGAGAAAGCTTGAGGACGAAACCGTTTTCGGCGTTCCCCCAAACCATGCGGAAAACGAAAAAAGCCACGCAAACAAGCCGCAGGAAAAGACACCCGCTATCTCATGGGCGCGCGGTTTTGTCAAAAGGCGTTTTCAAGAGGGGGTTTGGGGGGACGGCGTCCTCCTCGTCGTCGAAATGGCGGCTGATTATGTGCCGGTATTCGGCGACGGCGCTTGCGCGGACGAGGCTGTTTCTGAGTGTGGCGGCTCCGGGGCCTCCTTTGACGTAGGCGCAGAATGTTTTTCGCATTTCGAGGCAGGCTTTTGTTTCGCCTGCGTCCTGGACGAGGAGTTCGAGGTGCCGGAAGGCGGCTTGGATGCGTTGGCGGGGCGTCGTGGGGGGGAGGGCGCGGCCGAGCAGGTGGGCGCGGGTATGCGAAAAGATGTGGGGGTTGCCGATTGCGCCGCGGGCGAACATGACGGCGGCGCAACCGGTTTCTTCGAGCATTCTCTGGGCGTCTTCGGGCGTGTACAGGTCGCCGGAGCCGGCGACGGGGACTTTTAGGCGCGCGGCGAGGTTGGTTATGTGCCGCCAGTCGCTCCTTCCTTCGTAGCCTTGCGCCCGTGTGCGGGGGTGCAGGCTGACCATTGCCGCGCCGGCTTCGACGGAGGCCTGCGCGCACTCGAGGCAGTTTATGGTCTGCGCGTCCCAGCCGGAGCGGATTTTGACGCTGACGGGTGTGTCGGGGCCGGCGGCCTTCTTGACGGCGGCGACGATGCGGGCAAGGCGGGCGGGGTCTTTCATCAGGGCGGCGCCTGCGCCGGTTTTGGTTACTTTGGGGACGGGGCAGCCGGCGTTTATGTCGATGAGCGCGGGCTTGTGGGCCAGGACTATGCTCGCGGCCTGCGCCATGGTTTCTTCGCTGCCGCCGAAGAGTTGGATGGCGTAGCGGCGTTCGTTTTGGGCGCGGCGCAGGAGGGGCTCTGTGGGCGCGGGGTTTCGCACGAGGGCCTCTGAGGAGATGAGTTCGGTAAAGGTAAGGTCGGCGCCTTGCTCTACGCAGAGCGAACGAAAGGCGCGTTCGGTGTAACCGGCGACGGGGGCCAGGAACAGGTTTCCGCTAAGGGTAAGGGGGCCGACGCGCACGGGCTGGTAAAGGCTCATGCTTGCATGATACACCGCCGCCGTCTGAATTGTAATTGCACCAGATGCTTTATGGTGTGCTTTGTCGGCAGGTCCATCATCAGCCGATAGCAATCCATCCTCAGCCGACAACAAACCGCCCTCAGGCGGCTCCCCGCAAGGAGCGCCAGGCCTCCCCTCACGAGCCTGGCATCCTTGCCGGGAGAACGCCGCTCCTCAGCCACAAAGCATACCGCACACGGCTTGGCGCCGTAGGCCGCTATAAAAAAACTAAAAGATTGCGGCGACGGCGCTTTTGAGGTCTTTGACGGCGGTGCAGCGGCAGAGTTCGGCGGCTTCTTTCATGGTGGCTTCGTCGCAGGCGGGGCAGACGATCTTTTCAAAGCCCAGGTTCAAGGCGGTTTTAATCCTGCCGGAAAGGCGACGGACGGGCATCACCTCGCCGGCAAGGGTAAGCTCGCCGCAAACGGCCGTCCGCTGGGGGAGCGGGATCCCCGTCCGCGCCGAATAGATGCTGGCGGCAAGTCCAAGCTCGACGCCGACTTCGTTGATCCTGATGCCGCCGGCTACATTCACATAAATGTCCTGGTCGGAAAGCCTGATGCCGAGCGTCTTTTCCAGCGTGGCGGCGACGCGGGCGACGCGGGCGCCGTCTATCCGGTCTGCGTAGACTCTGCTCATCCCGCCTTTCGCCGGCACGGTGAGGGCTTGAATCTCCACGAGGAGGGCGCGGCTTCCTTCAAGAACGGCGGCTGTGGCGATGCCCGGCGGCAGGCTCCCCTCGCGGCGCACCAAAAAGAGGACGGACGGGTCCTCGACGGCGCAGAGCCCCCGCTCGGTCATCGTGAAGATGCCGATCTCGTCCACCGAGCCGAAACGGTTCTTCGTGGCGCGGAGGAAGCGCTTGTCGGTGTCGGTCTGCTCGAAGTAAAGCACGGTGTCGACCATGTGTTCGAGGGTTTTCGGCCCGGCGATTATTCCTTCCTTTGTAACATGGGCGACGAGGAAGAGGGCGGCGTCGTGTTCCTTTACCCAGGAGATGAGCTCGAAGGAACAGTACTTCATCTGATTGACGGTGCCGGGCACCAGGCCGGCTTCCGTCGTGAAGAGGGTCTGGGCGGAGTCCACGATGACGACGACGGGCTTGACCGATTCGAGTATGTTTTCGATGTCCGTCAGGTTCCCCGAACAGTAGATTTCGATTTTATCGCATGAAAGGCGGAGTCTGTCCGCCCTCATTTTAAGCTGTCCCGCGGATTCTTCGCCGGAGATGTAGAGGACGCGCCCCTTTGTCTTGACCTGCGCGGCCAGTTGCAAGAGCAGCGTCGATTTGCCGATGCCCGGCTCGCCGCCGACGAGGATGGCCCCCCGCCGCATGACGCCGCCGCCGAGCACGCGGTCAAGCTCGCCGGAGCCGCTTCCTATGCGGCTGCCCTCGTCGCTGTCCACGGAGGACAGGGGGAAAGACTGCGGGGCGTTCCTTTCGCCGGAGCGCGCGGCGGCGCCTCTGCCTGATTCGGCTGCGGCGGTCTCGACGAGGGTGTTCCATTCGCCGCAGTCGGGGCAGCGCCCCAGCCATTTCGGTTCGGTGTGCCCGCACGAGGAACAGCGAAAAACAAACGTGCGCTTGGACTTCATCGTCAGACTTCGTCTTTATTGATGGGCCGGACGATGTAGATGCCGCTCGCCGACGTTGTAACAATTTTATTGGCGCCGTCCTGGGTCTGCTCTTTGAATATTTGCACGATGGGGTAGCGGGGGTCTTCGGGATTGGTGTCGACCACCTGGGCCTTGCGTCCGTTGGAAAGCTCGACATACTGCCCGATGGGGTAGATTGACAGCGAAAACACGAGGGCGCGCACGACGGACTCGTCGTACTGCTTGCTCTTGTTTCGCAGCAGGTCGGTAATGCCCTCGTAGCCTGAGCGGGCGTCGCGGTGCGGTCTGCTTTCCGTTATCGCCGCGTAGGATCCGGCCACCATGACAATTTTTGAGTAAAGCGTCGCCTTGTCTTTGGAAAGATGGCGCGGATAGCCGCTGCCGTTTTCCCGCTCGTGATGTTCAAGCGCGGGGATGCAGACGGAAAGCGGGAAGTTATAGGATTTAAGCAGCTCGTAGCCAAGCCGCGGATGCTCAAACAGAAGGCCTTTTTCTTTATCGCTCAGCGTCGACTTTATGCGGTAAATGCTGGGCGGCAGCTTTAACATTCCTATTTCGTGGAGCAGCGCCGCCGCGCCAAGCTCAATCAGGCGGTGGATGGGAAGTTTAAGGCGTAGGCCGATAATAATCGAGACAATCGCCGTCCACACGCAGTGCGAAGCGTAAAAAGATTCGTCGTCGGCGCCGGCGTCATTCTTCGGGACTTGCAGAACGGACCGACGCTCAACCTTGATGTAATCGCAGAGCTGCTTCATCTTTTCGGCGACCATCTCAAAATGGACCGCGCTCGAGTTCGAGGAAATCTTCATAAAGAATTTCGCCGTCCACTCTTCAAGCTCTTCGATAAAAACCCGCGCCCGTTCAATCTTGTCCATGTCGTTCTGGACAACCTGATTTGCATCGTCGTTTTCGTAGAACTCCCGCGTTACCCCGTTGCTCAGAACTTTTTGATAGTTCCATTCCGTCAGCAGGGACGCGATTTCATCGGAAAACACCATTTCCTGCGCGAGAAGGACGAAACCCTCGTCAAGGTAGACGGGCTCGGTAAAAAAGCGGCCTGTTTTTATTTCCTGAACGTCGTATTCATTCATAGAAGAAGCCTATCTTTGCCACGTAACTTCGTAAGAAAGCGGCTTTTCCAAAACCAGCAGACTGAGCAGGGGAACGTCGAACTCGGCGACGTCTGCGTTGCCCGAGCCCCCCTTGACGGAACGAATCCTGGCGGGGAACTTTATCTTCAGCTTGACGCGGGACGATTCGATTTCACTCGCAATATCCGCATCGTAGACGGATCTTACCAGCTCAAGATACTCCTTCGCGCCGAGCTCTTCGCCCGTGGCGACAGGCGCCATCAGCGCGGCAAGATACGCGCTCAGGTCGCCTGATAGAAACTCAACGATCTTGGGCCCGTTCTTTCGGTCGATATGGATGAACGCCCGTCCGCCGCCGGCGTTCTGTTCCCAGGTGATAAAGCGCCTGGCCTCTTCGCCGCCGGACTGCTGCGCCACCAGCTCGTCTATCCGCGCGACGACAAGCCGTCCGTCAAGGAGATTGGGCGTTCTATTGTAGAAAGACGCTCGTTCGACGCTTTCCAGCCGCGCAAACGAATTGTTCAACGCCGCCGCGTTGAGCAAAGCCGACGGAGAGGAGCCGCTGGTCTTCGATAAAACCCTCCGTATCATTGCGGCCGTTTTCGGCTGCACCGCCGCGCTCACACTCAATTCCGCGCGCCCCGCCGCCTCGAACACGCCGTCAATCTGAGCCGAACAGGCCGCCAAAAGCAACGCCGCCAGACAGAACGCCACGGGCGCCGCCGCCATCGCCTTACGCACAGGGAGCGTCCCCAACATTCCGGTAGACGTTCATATCCAGGATGCCCGAAAGCTTCATCATCGGTTTTTCCAGAACAAGGGAATCCCTCCTGCCGGGAAGCGGGAGCGTCCTGGGCAGATTGAATGGTTGCGAAGAAACAAGCGTCATCTCTTTTCCTGAAAAGACGGCGCAGAGGTCCACGACGTAGGAACAGGTGCCCTCTTCCGGGCAATGTTCCCAGTTTCTCGTCTCGGAGGGAATGCTCAGGTAGCGGGAACTGTCTTTCACGCCAATGGTGGCAATCAGAACCGTGTCTTTTCCCGTTTCCATCATGCAGTCGTTCAGGCTGACGCGCAGGACATACCCGCTGAAGGGCCCCTTTTTTTCATATCTTTTTCTGTCCGCCGAGCATATCCCCCAAAAAACATAGATCCAGAAGGGGTCGCGAATAAGCACGTCCATATACGTAAACCCGTACTGCTTGGGAAGCGACGCCGGAGGAGGCGGAGGCATATCGAGCAAGCTTTTACCGAACTGCGGGTGGGGCGGCTCGCGGCAAAACCCCCGTTCCGTGCCCGCGTCGTTCTGTTGGTAGATGTTCAAGCACGGAACCCCCTCCAAAAGCTCGCCGATGATGCGCGTCCGGTCGTGTTCACGGGGAAGCTCAATGTCCAGACTATTTGCCAACAACGAAAGCTCCTGTGTCGAGAGCCCTTCCAGATGCGACAGACGCATTTCTGATTTACCCATCGTTATTCCCTTCTTGCGTTTTTACACCCAGCCCGCGACAGCCTTCTTAAAAGCCCCCGCAGACGCCCGAATCAACTCTTCACGGACGCAGTAGGCAAAGCGCATCCAGCCCTTCTTTCCAAAGCCGCTCCCCGGAACGCCCAGTATCAGATGCTTCTTAAGATGCTCGCTAAACGCCAGATCGTCTCCGTCCCCCGCCCCCTTGTGCGGCACCCGCGCAAAAACATAGAACGCCCCCTCAGGCTCCGCGTATGCGATGCCCGCCCCGTCCAGCGCCTCCTTAAAAGCGTCGCGGCGCCTCTCGTAGACCGACGCATCCACCGACACATCCGTAAGCCGCGCCACACAGCGCTGCATCAGCGCCGGCGCGTTCACATAGCCCAGCACCCGCGTCGCGTAGATCAGCGCATTCAAAAGTTCAAGCGGCTCGTCCGCGTCGGGACTCACCGCAATATAGCCAATCCGCTCACCGGCAAGAGAAAGACACTTTGAGTAGGAAGTAACCACAATCGAATTCTTGTACACACTAAGCACCGGCGGCACAAGCTTTCCGCCAAAAACAATCTCGCGGTACGGCTCGTCGGCAATCAAGTACGGCCAGCGACCTGACTTCCTCCCATGCTCAGCAAGAACCCCCGCCAGCGCCTCCAGCGTCTGCGCGCCGTAGACCCGCCCCGTCGGATTATTCGGCGAATTAATCAGAACCGCGGCAGACCGCTCACCCAGCGCCGCCTTAATCCCCGCCACATTCAAGTCAAAATCCTCCAGCGCGTCCACCTCCACAACCTTTCCCCCGTGGTTCGCCACATAGGAACGGTACTCCATAAAGTACGGCTTGCAGACGATCACCTCGTCCCCCGGATCAAGCACAGCCTTCAACGCCGAGTTCAGCCCCCCCGCCGCGCCAACCGACATCACAATATGGGAGCCGGAAACCGGCGCGCACTGCTCGCGAGCCGCCTTCGCCGCAACCGCCTCGCGCACATCCGCGTAACCCGCGTTCGGCATATAGCCGTGCGACCCGCGCGCATCCTCCGTCGCCAGCTCAAGGAGCGTCCGGTGGAACGCCGCAGGCGGCTCCACATCCGGGTTCCCCAGCGAAAAGTCGAACACCCCGTCCGCCCCGTGCAACTTCTTGAGGGCCGCCCCCTCTTCAAACATCTTCCGAATCATCGACGACGAAGCAAGCGCCGTCTTTACGTTTTTTGCTATGGCCATGGGCCCACTATATCCCCCATCGAAAAAAAAGTAAACCGACCTAGGATGGGGTGATCCACCCGCGCCGCGCGGCCTTCTGCGCTCCCCCCTCAGACTCCCCAAGGATTGGGGGCGAGGCCCCCCCTGAAAGAGGCCGCCTGACTGCGGGCGCAGCGTAAACCGTGTGTTATGTGCCGTTAATTTCTGCTACGTTGCTACTCGCACGAATACAGGTGGATTTTTGTATTTTTATTGAAAATTGATGCCTTGAAATTGTCTTTGAAAACAACTATAATGAAAAAATGCAAGTGAATACTGATGTTTTTCTGGGGGATGCCGCGATTACGCTTAAAAAAATCCCCGCCGACACGGTTGACCTTATCGTTACCTCGCCACCTTACGCCGACCAGCGTAAAGATACTTATGGTGGCGTAACAGTGGAGCGGTATGTAGATTGGTTTTTGCCAATCGCCTCTGAACTTTTGCGCGTGTTAAAACCTACCGGAACTTTTATTCTCAATATTAAGGAACGTGTTGTAAATGGCGAAAGAAGCACCTACGTTATGGAACTCATACTTGAAATGCGCAAACAAGGCTGGTTGTGGACAGAAGAATTTATTTGGCATAAAAAAAATTGTTATCCGGGTAAATGGCCTAATCGCTTCAGGGACGCGTGGGAACGTTTGTTACAATTTAATAAAACAAAACAATTTGC
>JAITNO010000107.1 GCA_031290405.1 Spirochaetaceae bacterium | reverse complement strand
GCCTTGCCCTTGACGTTCGTATAAACAATGTTCATGCTGGCTGTGGAGTCTCAAGAATGGAAGCAGTAATCAAGAAATGGGGTCATAGTTTAGGAATAAAAATCCCCAACGCACTTGTTAGAAACAAAACGCTAAAAGATGGCGCGTCTGTTGAAGTAATAGATACGGAAAACGGAATATTGATTTATCCAAAACAGAGAAGCGCCCTATCTGAAATGCTGGATAACGTTACGATGGAAAATATTCACCGCGAAATAGAAACCGGCGATGCGGTGGGGAATGAAATATGGTAAACGGTTCCTATGTGCCGGATCGAGGGGATTTAATATGGTTAGACTTCGATCCCCAGTCGGGACATGAACAAAAAGGGAAAAGACCGGCATTGGTCTTGTCCCCTAAAGAGTATAATAAAAAAGTTGGATTGGGCGTTTTTTGCCCAATGACCAGCAGAGAAAAAGACTATCCCTTTGAGGTAAAAGTAAAGAATGAAAAAATACAGGGAGTGATATTGTCGGATCAAATAAAAAGTTTAGATTGGACAAAAAGAAAGGCGGAATTCATATCAAAAGCAACGGATGACGAAATAGCGGAAGTTGCTGATAAAATCTCTACATTGATAATGGGATGATTATGGCAATGACAAACAACAAAATTAAATGTGTTGCGGTTGCCCCCACGCAGGCGGCCTCCTTCAGGGGGCCGCTTTTTTTGTAGACAGAGGTGGGGAGGATGGGGTAGAATGGAGACAATTAGGAGTACCAAAATGATAGAACACAGACTAATGACCTTGAAGGAAAAACTTGCAATCAATATGAAGGTCATCGAGCTTGAAAAAGCCGGTAAAGAAGCAGAGGCACAAGCGCTGAATAGGACCAAGCCGTTGCCCCCCTATCTGGCTAAGATACTGAAGGAAAAAGTCGGCGCTGATTTTCTCATAAACGGCGGCTGGAATTTGCTCGAGGCGGAGGCGAAGTATGGAAAAGACTGGCTTAATCGCTAGGGTGACTGATGCTGCGACAAGGATTGATGAGGGCAGAAAAGGCTTGCGAACTGACGGCGACGAGCACGAGGGAAGAATAACATACGAAGCCGGTTTGTCCATCGCCATGAAAGCCTTTCAGGAAGCCCCGTCAATGCGGGACGCAGAAACGCTGATCCTTGTTGAGTACACGTTTTTGGCGCAGGAATTGGAGTTTTGCGACGCTGCGGACGCTCAAGCCATCGCCAGCCTGACGCAGGCGGTCCAGAGCTTTGACGACGCGTTTCTCGACCTCAAGGCAGTGAGCAGCCCGGCATACTGGGGGGCGGAACAGGCCATTCCGCACCGGAAAGATCACCGCGTCCACGGCATGCCCAAAGACGCCTACCATATCGCCTGCATCGCCCACCGCACCCGCATCAACAATGTGCTCCGCGCTCCCGGAATCAACATGACCGAGAAAGCCTTGCTCCAATAACGCTTTGCCAATTTGTCCGCCGCGCAAAACGCCTATCTTGAACAACAGCAAGCGATCCTCGAAGAGCCTCACACGGAGGGATAGAGTGAAGGCCCGCGGCCCGCAGGGGGGGCGCTTTTTTTGTAGACAGAGGCTGAGGACGAGCCTCACGCGGGGGCCGGGGGCGAAGGCGCCGAGGGCGCTTTTTACGCCCTGCCGAATGCTTGACAGGGGCATAAAGCATTTTGTATGCTCTTATTAATGGAGGCTGTATGCTAACTACGCTAGATTTATCGGAAACTCTGTTAGAAGAGGCAATGATGGTTACGAATACTCACACAAAGACAGCTGTAATAACGGTTGCCCTGGAAAGGCTTGTCCGGCAGTCAAAAGTATCCGGAATAAAAAATTATTTTGGCAAACTTAACTTGGATATAGACTTGAATACACTGCGAGGCAGGGAATTATCTACACAAATATAGACTTTAGCATTTTGAATAAAATTCTCATAGAAACATCCGCATGGATTGAATATTTTAAAGGTAATGAGAAATACTTGTTTCTTGATATTTTATTGGACCAAAACCGTGTATGCACCAATGATATAATTTTATCGGAGTTATTGCCATCAATAACGCACAAAAAAGAATTAGGGCTTGCCGGATTATTAACGAGCATTTACACATTTCCTTTGACAATTGACTGGAATGAGATACGGGCGTTTCAACTTACGAACTTTAAAAACGGTAATAATAATATTGGAATATCTGATATAATTATTGCACAAAATAGTATACAAAATAATTTAGAAATTGTTACTGAAGATAAACATTTCCGGCTTATGGCTTCGTATTTACCGTTAACGTTTTTTGATGAAAACAGTCTCAATAGCATAACACAAAACGAATCAAACACGCCACGACATCCATGTCATGGCGCTTCGTAGCAAACTGGCACTGCACATAACAAACGGTTTACGCTGCGCCGCCATTAGGCGGCTTGGCCTACGTTTTGTCTAGTTCGGTCGGCCTGCGGCCTTGCTCCCACGCCCTGCTCCGGCACATTTTTTGCAGGCGGGGATGGATGGAGGCTGAGGACAAGCCTCACGCAGAGGTCGGGGGCAAAGGTACCGAGGGCGCTTTTTACGCCCTGCCGAATGCTTGACAGGGGCGCGGCGGGCGCGCTATATTCGCGCCATGTGTGAGGTTTTCGAGATGATGGAAAAATATGAGCGGCTTTTATCTATAATAAGGCTGGCGAACCGCGCGGCGGTGGCGTTTTCGGGGGGGGTGGACAGTTCCCTCCTGTGCTATGCGGCGGTGCGGGCGCTGGGGGAGGGCGCGCTGGCGATTACGGTTGTTTCGCCGATGCTGCCGAAAACGGAAATTGCCTGCGCGCAGCGGATGGCGGCCCTCGTGGGCATTGCCCACGTTCTGATTGATGAGGACGAGATTGACGAGGAGGTGGCGGCGAATCCTGCCGACCGCTGCTATCATTGTAAAAAGAGGGAGTTTGGGGCGATTGCGCGGGCGGCGGCGGACCGAGGCGTCTTGACGGTGTTCGACGGTTCCAACGTTGACGATGAGGGGGATTACCGTCCTGGTCTGCGGGCGCTCTCCGAGCTTAAAATTGCCAGTCCGCTTAGGGAGGCGGGGCTGGGGAAGGCGGAAATCCGAGAGCTTTCGCGGCGTTTTGACCTGCCGACCTGGGACAAGCCGGCTTTTGCCTGCCTTGCCTCGCGGATTCCCTACGGGGAGGAGATTAACAGGGAGAAGCTTGCGCGCATCGAAGGCGCGGAGGCGGCCCTGCGCGGCGCGGGCTTCGTCCAGTTCCGCGTTCGCTGCCACGGCGACATTGCTCGCATCGAGGTTGCGCCGGAGGAGCGGCGGCGCTTCTTCGACGAGGTTCTGCTGGACGACGTTTCGGGGAAAATAAAGGCTCTTGGCTTTCTCTACGTGGCTTTCGAGCTTGAGGGTTACCGGATGGGAAGCCTGAACCGGGCACTGGCGCTGGCGGTAGGGGCGCCGGGGACGCCGGCGTGAGGACGCTTCATTTTGATTGTTTTGCGGGCATTTCGGGGGATATGGCGCTGGGCGCGTTTGTCGACTTGGGCGTCGACTCAGGGCGGCTTCGCGCGGAGCTGGAAAAGCTGCATCTGGACGGCTGGACGCTTGAGTTTGCCCGCGACGAGCGTTGCGGCATTGGCGGAACGCGCGCGACGGTTGCGCTCGGGCGGGAGTGTCTTCACGGGCATCATCACGGGCATCATCACGGGCACGAGCATAATTCCTGGCGGGAGATTCGCGCGCTCATCGAGGGGTCTGGGGTTTCGGTGGGGGCGAAGGAGCGCGCCCTTGCCATCTTTACCCGCATCGCCTGCGCCGAGGCGGAGGTTCACGGTTGCGCGCTTGACGAGGTTGCGTTCCACGAGGTGGGGGCACTGGATTCGATCATCGACATTGTAGGGACGGCGATCTGCCTTGACGAGCTGGGGCCCGACAGGATCACCTGTTCGGCTGTCGAACTTGGCGGCGGCGTCGCCAGATGCGCTCACGGGGTCCTGCCGGTTCCGGCGCCTGCGACGCTGCTTTTGGTGAAGGGAATGCCCGTCAAGACCGGCGGCTTCGACAAGGAGATGACCACCCCGACCGGAGCGGCGATTCTCGCCGCCTCCGTCGATGAGTTTGTCACTGAGGCGGCGTTTACGGAGGTAAAAACCGGCTACGGCATCGGCGGCTGGACATTAGCCGGCAAGCCGAACGTCCTCCGCCTGTCGCTGCGCGAAGCGGATGATACGATCACGCGAAGCCTTATCCTGCTTGAGGCGAATATCGACGATATGACCGGCGAAGAGTTTGGCTTTCTGATGGAGCGTCTCTTCGAAGCGGGCGCGCTGGATGTAACGTTCACCCCCTGCGTGATGAAAAAGTCCCGTCCGGCGCAGATCGTGGGCGTCCTCTGCGCGAGGGAAACGCTCGAAGCGGTCAGGCGCGCGCTCTTTGTCCATTCCACGACGATAGGCTTCCGCGAGACGGACGTCCGGCGCATCGAACTCCGGCGCGAGGGCGATGCGACGGTCGACGGGCTGCGTCGCAAGACGGTGTTTCTGGACGGAAAGCCCCTGCGCTCGAAAATCGAATTCGACGACCGCGCGAAGTCGGGCGCGGTGATGGAAAGAAGAAGCGGGGGCCATCCTCCGCTTATCCCCGCTGGGGGGCCCCAGTCCCCCCACCAGCTTGGCGGGCTTGTCGACCAGGAAGGTTTCTAGGACGGCAAAGAAGGTTTCTAGGACGACATTGAAGATTTTAACGGCGACGTTGAAGGTTTTAACGGCGACGTTGAAGGTTTTAACGGCGACGTTCACAACGTTAACGGCGACGTTCACAACGTTAACGGCGACGTTCATAACGTTAACGGCGACGTTCATAACGTTAACGGCGACGTTCATAACGTTAACGGCGACGTTGAAGACATTAACGGCGACGTTGAAATTGTCAGGGACGACAGGGAAACCTTCCTCGCCAGCAAGGAGGCCCGGCTGGTGGTGGGTCTGGGAGGCCTCCTCGGCCTCCCAGCGGGGGGTCGGGGGGGCAGAGCCCCCCAGCGGGGCGTTGCGGGGCAGAGCCCCGCTGGGGGGGTAGCGCGCAACGACGTGCGCGCTCAGGGGGGCGTGCCCCCCTCCTCCTCTCTTCCTCTTTACTAAAACAAAGCCGAATGCTGGGGAACGCCGCCCGCAGTCCCAAGGCGTAGCGCTGGGGGCTTAGCGCCGTAGGCCGCAAAAAGCGCCTGTGGCGCCCCCCCCCTCATGCTTTTAGAGTTCGTAGATGGTGCGGGCGATGGGCATCCGTCTGCCCATGCCGAAGGCGCGGGGTGATACTTTGAGGACGGGGGGGGCTTGGCGGCGTTTGAACTCGGCGCGGGCGACGGTTTTGACGATGCTGGCGGTGAGGGCGCGGTCAAAGCCCTTCTGGGCGATTTCTTCGGCGGAGAGGTTGTCGAAGAGGTAGTGTTTGAGGATGTCGTCGAGGATGTGGTAGGGGGGGAGGCTGTCCTGGTCGGTCTGGTTGGGACGGAGCTCGGCTGAGGGGGGTTTTTGGATGATGGCGGTGGGGATGATGACGGGGCCGCGTTCGTTTATTCTGCGGCAGAGGGCGAAGACTTCGGTTTTGAAGAGGTCGCCGATGGGGGCGAGGGCGCCTGCCATGTCGCCGTAAAGGGTGCAGTAGCCCATGGCGAGCTCGGATTTGTTGCCGGTGGTGAGGAGCATGGAGTTCCACTTGTTGGAATAGGCCATGAGGAGGGCGCCGCGGATGCGGGCCTGGAGGTTTTCTTCGGCGACGTCGAAGGGGCGGCCTTCAAAGATGTTTTCGAGGGTGTGGAGGATGGCGGTGAAGGTTTCTTCGATGGGGAGGGTTTCGTAACGGCAGCCGAGGATGCCGGCGAGCTCTTTCGCGTCGTCTTTGGAGCCTTGTGAGGAGAAGCGCGAGGGCATGCTGATGGCGACGACGTTCTCTTTGCCGGCGGCTCTGGCGGCTAAATGGGCGACGAGGGCGGAGTCGATGCCTCCTGAGAGGCCGAGGTGGGCGCGGGTGAAGCCGCATTTGTTCATATACTCGCGTATGCCCATGACGAGGGCGTCTTCGAGGGTGTCGAGTTCGTTGTCGCTGGGGGCGTGGCCGGCGGCGGCGGGGGCGGCCTCCCCGCCGACTTCCGCGAGGAGGAGGTCTTCTTTGAAGGCGGCGGCGGCGCTGACGGCGCCGTCTTTATGGTAGACGAACGAGCGGCCGTCGAAGATGATGGAGTCGTTGGCGCCGACGGCGTTGACGTAGAAGAGGGGGATGTCGCCGCGCCGGCAGATGCGCTCGGACAGGGCGAGGCGCGCCTGGCGCTTGCCGACGTAATACGGGGAGGCGGAGGGAACGCACAGCATGGTGATGCCGCGGTCGAGGAGGCGCCTGACGGGGTCTTCGGCGTACTTGGTGCCGGGGGTCTCGGTCTCGCGCCATACGTCTTCGCAGATGGCGACGCCGATGCGCTGGCCCTTGTAGGCGAAGCTGTCCCAGCGGCGGGCGCTCTCGAAGTTCCGCGCTTCGTCGAAGACGTCGTAGGTGGGGAGGAGGGTCTTTACTTGCTCGAAGACGAGGCTGCCGCCTAAGACGATGCCGTAGGCGTTGACGAGGGCTTTGCCCTGCACGTCGCGGTTGCGGTTTACATAGCCGAAGCCTGCGGCAAGATCGGGCGGGAGTTCCCGCTGGAGGACGCGGAGGGCGCGGATGTTCAGCTCGACGAAGCGGTCTTGGTCGAGGAGGTCCATCGGCGGATAGCCGCAGACGGCGAGCTCAGGGTACAGGACGAGGTCGGCGGCGGCGGCGGCGGCCTTCCGCGCATAGTCGACGATCTTCCGCACGTTGCCGTCGAAGTCGCCGATGGTGGAATTGATTTGTGCCAGTGCGATACGCATGGGGCCAGCATAGCGGATGGGGCTGCCTCGTGCAATAGAGCTGATTCCCGACAAGACCCTGGACATTCTCGACGGGTTGAAGGCCGTGTCCTCCAGGTCGGAGCCTTCGTTATGCGACGGCCTTTTGAGCGCCAGCCGCTCACTTCCACTAGATCCGTTTTTGTGCTACGCTCCGGTAAGATTGGCTATTTATCTGAAACAGGAGGCTACATGGCTGAAGTAGACTACGCCGCGCTGAAGAAGGGCGGTTTTATGCGGCAGATTCAAAAAAATTGTTTTTCGCTGCGGCTTCGCGCGGTGGGCGGGCAATTTAGCGCCGCGCAAATGCGGAAAATCGGCGAAACCGCCGAAAAATTCGGGAAGGGTTATGTTCATTTTACCAGCCGGCAGGGCGTCGAGATTCCCTTTGTCAAAGCCGGCGACATTGACGCGGTGAAAGCCGCGCTTGCGGAAGCCGATTTGCAGCCCGGCGTATGCGGCCCGCGAGTGCGAACGGTAACGGCCTGTCAGGGTAACGCGATATGCCCCAGCGGACTTATCGAAACGACGGAGCTTGCGAAAAAAATGGACGCGCGCTACTTCGGTCGGGAACTTCCGCATAAATTTAAAATCGGCATCACGGGCTGTCCGAACAACTGTCTTAAAGCCGAAGAGAATGACTTTGGCATTAAGGGGGCGCTCCATCCTACATGGAACGGAGATGCATGCAGCTCCTGCGGCCTCTGCGAGCCGGTCTGTCCCGCAAAGGCCATTCGCTCTGAAAAAAAAGGCATTTCCTTTGATGAAAGCAAATGCGTGTACTGCGGCAAATGCGTCAAATCCTGCCCTGAAAACGCGTGGGAAGGCAAAAACGGGTATCTGCTTTCGTTCGGCGGCACCTTCGGCAATGAAATAAAAACCGGCCGACGCCTTCTCGGCGTGCTGTTCAACGAAGAGGACGTATTCCGCGCCGCGGATAACGCGATACGATTTTTTGAAAAGCATGGCCGGAAGGGCGAGCGTTTTATTAAGACGATAGAGCGCGTCGGCGTCGAAACGCTTAAAGAGGCGCTGCAATAATATGAATAAAGCTGACGCAACGATTGATATAACCAATGTCGTATGCCCTATCACGTTTGTAAAGGTGAAGGCGGCGCTTGAAGAGTTGGACGACGGGCAGACGCTTGAAGTGCGCCTTAACGACGGGGAGCCGATACAGAATGTTCCGCGCAGCTTAAAAGACGAGGAACATAAAGTTACCGGCGTTAAAAAAAATGAGGACGGGACATGGACGCTTACCGTCATTAAAGGGGGGCTTGCAAATTGAGTTTTACCGACGAGCAATTGGAACGCTATTCACGTCATATATTGTTAAAAGAAGTTGGTATAAAGGGGCAGAAAAAACTTTCCGAAGCGAAGGCGCTGATAATAGGCGCGGGCGGGCTTGGCGCTCCTGCGGCGATGTATCTTGCGGCGGCGGGGGTGGGCACGATAGGGATAGCCGACGCTGATGTTGTTGATCTGTCAAATTTGCAGCGGCAGATTATTCACACGACAGATGATGTCGGCAAAGCGAAAGTGGAGTCCGCCAAAGAAACGATGAACGCGATGAACAGTGACGTCAATGTCGTGGCATATCAGGATTGGGTAAACGCGAATAACATTAAGGATATTATAGGCGATAAAGATTATGATTTTATACTCGACGCGACGGATAACTTTCCTGTTAAATTTTTAATCAACGACGCCTGTGTGATGTTGCAAAAACCCTTTTCCCATGCGGGCATTATCCGTTTTCAGGGTCAATTGCTTACCTACATACCCAA
>JAITNO010000036.1 GCA_031290405.1 Spirochaetaceae bacterium | reverse complement strand
GCCGGCGGATGGGGTAGGATGGGGAATGAGGAGATTGTTATGGAACTGGATTATACGTATTGGCAGGAAAAAGACGGCTGGTATTTGGGATACTTGAATGCTTACCCTGATCATTGGACGCAGGGGGCGAGTATTGGTGAGCTTGAAGATATGCTGAGGGACTTATACGAGCTTGCTCAGGAGGAAAACCCGCAGGCGATACCGGCCCGGCATAGTGGCACATTGTCCCTTGCATGAAAACGGTTGAAGAGGAGATGCTTAGATTATGGTCGTCCAGATTAACGAGTCGGCCCTGCGGCATGGCGTTACTAGGGAAGATATTCATCGCGCTTTGGAAACGGTCGTGTTTGACGGCTTGCTTTCTAAGTATGCCAACAAGTTTTTGCTCTTGGGCTTTGACCGGAATGGCAATTTGCTTGAAATAATGTATAATATAAAGGCAAATGGAAGTTACAATGTCTTTCATGCCATGAAGTGCAGGAAAGAATTCTATCATTATGCGGAGGAGAGCGCTTATTATGTCTGACATGACCGAGGAAGAAGCCTATGAGCTTGACGAACTTTTGACTAAAACCACTCCGGGGGTTGACCCTGCCGTTCAGGGGCCTTTTATCAAGCGCCGCGCTATGAAGGAGCGCTTCACCGTGGAATCGCACGTTTTGGAAGACCGTCTTGGTCTTGATGCGCTGTTAGAGGGCGGCTGGAATTTGGCGGAAGCGACGGCGGAATATGGGCCTGATTTCCTTTCTGAATGATCGTGTTTGCCCCCCCCCGCCCGCGCGTAAAAAACCCGCCGGTGGGGGCGGCGGGTTTTTGCTGAGTGGGGGGCGGCTAGAGTTTGTAGCCGACGGCCAGTTTGACTTGGGGCTGGATGTAGTAGCCTTCGCTTTTTACTTTGAATGTGGTGTCGGTGCCGAGCATTCCCAATATGGGAGCCATTTCGTCAATCTTTATGTCTTTGTCGGCGCCGAGCTCAAAGTAGCAGAGGAATTGGCCGCGGATGTAGACTTTCTCGCTTACGTTGAGGTCCATGCCGCCGCCTAGTTTGAGGCCGATGCCCCAGTTTGCGTCGTGTTTGTAGTCGCTGTAATCGTTGCCGGCGACGGCGAAGCGGGCCGACAGGCCAAGGGCGGGGAAGAGGCTTACCTTGTCGCCGAACGCTACGGGATATTTTCCTATGGCGTCGATGAGGAGGAGCGTCGATTTGTATGGCACGTTTTTGATAGGCGTTACTTGTAACATTGCAAGCCCCTGATCTGCAGTAGGATCGGTAGTCTTTAGTTTTGTATTGGAAACTGTGCCGTTTTGCTCAAGGTATCCAAAGGAAAGTTCCGCGTAGGTGCAATCGGCGAACACGAAGAACCCGACGTCGGTGTCGTTGACGGTGTATCCGAGGCTCATGTCGCCGCTAACAGATGTAGGACTACTGGGATTCGTGGGGTTGTACAGAGAACCGCTGAAACTCTTCTCCTCCGTCTGCATCTTGTTGGCTGTGGCGCCGGCGAGGAAGCCGCCGCCGAAACTAATGTCAAGCGCGTACATCGCTTGACCCGCTGTGGCCATTACGGCCGTTAAAAGCATTGCTTTTTTCATCATCATCATAAATATCTCCTTATAAGATGTTTCGGTCGCGGTGTTCGTGACCGATTGGCTATTTTTGACAAAATCGCGTTTTTTGTCAAGAGGGCTTGCAAAGAGCAAAGAGCCATGGGCAAAGAGCAAAGGAAGATGCGGCTGCCGCGAAATATGTTTGTCGTTCGCGGTAAAGCTTTTCGCAGCGCTCCCTGTTCTCTCTTCATCGCTCATTCTTTCCCGCGCATTGGCCTCCGGCGCGGCCTCTGTCGCGGGCGGCTCAGGCTCCCTCGTGGGGGTCTTTGCGGGGCTGCCTCCGGAGCGGGGTCCGGCGCGGCCTCTGGCGCGGGGTTCCCAGTCCATAATCAGCTCCAATCGTAAAAATCTTTTGCGGCTGCGAAGGCGGTTTAAGGCCGTAACAACCGCGTTTCAAGCTACAAAGGGCGTTTTTCCCTCTGCCGAGCGCATTTTATTCGTCGCGACGAACGTTTTGTTTGTCGCGACGAACGTTTTATTCGTCGCGACGAACGTTTTATTCGTCGCGACGAACGTTTTGTTTGTCGCGACGAACGTTTTGTTCGTCACGACGAACGTTTTGTTCGTCACGACGAACGTTTTGTTTGTCGCGACGAACGTTTTGTTTGTCGCGACGAATGGTTTGTTCGTCACGACGAACGTTTTGTTTGTCGCGACGAATGGTTTGTTCGTCACGACGAACGTTTTGTTTGTCGCGGCGAATGTTTTGTTTGTCGCGGCGAATGGTTTGTTTGTCGCGGCGAACGTTTTTACGTCAAGTCTTCGCGCTTTGCGTCGGGTGTCGGCGTTCCTCCGGTGATGGGGGCTGGGCTGCGGGTGGGTCTGGGGGCCCTTCCCCTAGCGGAGGTATTCGTCGAAGTAGGGCGGCGGGGGAGCGCTGACGTCGATGGGGGGGCCGTCGCTCTGGGGGATGGCCAGGCGGGCGGAATGGAGGAGGAGGTTTTTGAGGCCGCGCTCTTTGCGGAGCCTTCTGTTGAGCGCGAAGTCGCCGTATTTGTCGTCGCCGAGGATGGGGCGGCCTTCTTGGGCAAGGCTGCGGCGTATCTGGTGCGTGCGTCCGGTGTGGAGGCGGAGGCGGAGGGTTGTCCAGGCGCCTTCGGGAGCGTGGGTCTGGCGGAGTATGCGCCAGCCGGTTTCGGCGTATTTGTCCCGGCCTTTGACGGAGAGCGTTGTTTTGATGACGCCGGCGCGGGGGGCGTGGGGGTCGACGTCGCAGGCGACGACGGCGAGGTACTCTTTGACGGCGCGGCCTCCGGCGATGATTTTGGAGTAGTGGGCGGCGTCGAGGGGGGTTTTGGCGACGAGTATGACGCCGGAGCTGTCTTTGTCCAAGCGGTGGACGAGGCGGGGCGGTGGGTCGTACTCTCTGGCGAGGAGGGCGTCGAGGCTGGTTTTGACGCGCTCGCCGCCTTGTACGGGCAGTCCCGCGGGTTTGTTGAGGACGAGGCAGCGTTGGTCTTCGTAGAGGATGGCGATTCTTGTCATGCCGGCTGTCTTTTAGCGGCGCTTGCGGGCGTTGAAGAAGGTTTTGACGGCGCTTACGGCGTCTTCGGCGGTGGAGAGGCTGAGCGCGGCGGCGCCGGCATGGCGGCAGGCGCTTTGCCAGGCGGCGGCGCGCGCGGCGGCTCCTTCCGACCAGGCTGCGCGAAAGGCGCGGGATCCGGGGTCGACGGTGACGCGCTGCCCGGTTTCGGGGTCTTCGATGGTAACGAGTCCGACGTTGGGGAAGCTGGCGTCCAGTGGGTTGACGACGCGGCAGGCGATGCAGTCGTGCTTTTCGGAGAGGCCCCTGAGTTCAGCTTCCCAGCCGACGCTTAAAAAGTCGGAGATGAGTATGATGAGGCTGCGCCGCTTAAGGAGGCGCCCTGCGCCGGCGATGGCGAGGTTTACGTTTGTGCCGCGCTCTTTGGGGTGGGCCTGGAGCGCGGCGGAGATGAAGGCCATGACGTGGGCGCGGCTTTTGCGGGGCTTGAATACGGCGCGGGGTTCCTTGTCAAAGAAGATGGCCCCGAAGCGCTGGCCGGAGCGTTCGGCTGAAAAGCCGATGAGGGCCGATACGAGGACGGCTTGGTCGAAGCGGCTGGGGGCGGTCGCGCTGTGATTGCCGGCAAACATCGAGGCTGAACAGTCGAGGGCGACGAAGACGGTGAGCTCGCGTTCTTCACGGTAGAGTTTTACATAGGGTTTGCCGTAACGGGCGCTGACGTTGCGGTCGATGGAGCGTACGTCGTCGCCTTGTTCGTAGAGGCGCACTTCGTCGAACTCGATCCCTTCGCCGCGAAAGACTGAACGGAAGTCGCCGGCGAGGAGGTCGCGGGCCAGTTCGTCGGCGATGAGGGGGAAGGTGTTTATGCGGCGTAAGAGTTCGTTGCGCTCCACGCCCCGCTACTCCGTTCCCAGGTTGACGACGACGTAATCGACGATGCGCCAGTAGCCGTCCTCTTTTTCAAGGTAGTAGGTGAAGCGTTTGCGCTCGATGTAATTGCCTGTTTTGAAGCGTTCAAGGACGACGACGGTTCCTTCGTTGCGGTTGTAGCTTGTCCGCTCGGTTGTCCAATCCAGTGGGATGGACGAGACGTCGCCGTCAATGGTGGACTTTTGGAGTTCGCCGCGATAATCGGCGAGCATCCTCTGCCTGCCCTCTTCGGACTCTCCCCGCCATTGCCGCTGCCGCGCGCCGTCGCGGACGATCATCTTTTCCACATCAAGGTAAAGGAAGAACTTTTCCCACTGCGTTTTCTGCCGCGCGCCAAGCGTCCAATCTATCACCTGGTCGGGGGGGAGCTTTTCGCGAACGATGACGGCGTTGGTCTCCACGTCGAGGGCCAGGGGGAGGCCGTCGTCGCCGATAAGCGGCGTGGCTTTGATGTGGAGGGGGAGTCTGTTGGAAAGGAGGATGGAGGCCCCGCTTCCCTGCGCCTCTGCGCCGCCTGCCAGGGTGTTCTGCCTGCCTAAGCCTGAGCCGTCCAAGAGCTCGGGGTGGAGGCGGAGCTGAACGATGTAATCGCCTGCCGCGCTGATGTTTGCATAGTCGCGCAGGTTTTCGACGAACGAAAAGGATTCGCCTGCCTCGATGGCAATGTCGCGGAAGAAGACCCTCCCGGCCGACGCCCGCTTGCGCTTGACGACTTCGGAGGGCTCGACGGCGCGGTTGGCGAGCGTCTTTACGTCGACGTCGATGGAAAAGGCGCGTTCGTCGGCCAGCCTAAAATGATAGAGCTTGGCCGAATTGTTGGAGACGGCGATCTGAACGCGGATGGGGCTTTCGTCCTGGAGGTAATAGATTTTTTTATCGTAATACCTCAGGGAGAGCGAAACGGACGGCGCGTCTTGCGCGGCGGCGGGAAACGCGAGTGGGCCGGCGAAGACGGCTGCAAGGGCGCACAAGGATGCAAACTTTCTCATACCTTCAATGGTCGGCAAAAACGGCCCTGTACCTTAGGGCCGCGCTGATGGGCAGGCGCCGATGGGCTTATGCGAGGCGGAGCGGGGGGGGCGCGCCTCCCCACTATACTTTACTCCTTGCCTGGAGTACTCTTGAGCCATGCTGGACTTTTTTGAAGGGGCGAGCCCCGTGTTTTGGTTTGCGGCGATCTTTGGGTCGGTCTTTTTCCTCCTCCGCGTGGCCTTGCTCATATTCGGCGGCTTCGGCGCCGACGCCGACGCGGGGAGTCACGACGCGGGAAGCGGCGCGGACGCCCATGATGGGGCGGCGAGCGACGCGGCGTTCAAGCTCCTCTCGCTCAACTCGATTACGGGCTTTATCGCCATGTTCGGTTGGGCGGGCCTGGCGGCCTACATCCAGTACACGCTTCCGTTTGTCGCCTCCTTGGGCATTGCGACGGCCGCGGGCGCGGTGGTGATGGTCTTGAGCGCGCTGCTCTTCTATCTGGCCATGAAGCTGAAGAGCCCGGGCGAAGTCTTCGCGCTTGCCGACGCGGTGGGGGCGACGGCGGAGGTCTACATGGAGATTCCCTCAGGCGGGACGGGGAGGGCGCGCTTCAGCGTGAACGGCGTCAAGCGCGAGGCCGACGCGGTGTGCGACGGCGCCGCCTTGATTGCGTCGTTCCAGCGGGTTGTCATCACGCGTGTCGTCGATTCGCGCACCGTGGCGGTTGCCCTTCTGGGAACGGAGAAAAGCGCTTGAAGCGTCTGTCAAATAAGAAATCCAAATGTAACGTGGAGGTTACCTATGTACAGTTTTAACTTTACCTTGATGTCGGTCGTCTTTCTGGCGATTTTCATCTTTGTGCTCATCGTGTTTATCGCGAGCCGCTATAAGCGCTGCCCGTCGAATCGTGTGCTCGTCGTCTTTGGCAAAATCAGCGGGGGGCGTTCGGCGCGCTGCCTTCACGGAGGGGGGGCCTTCGTCTGGCCGCTGATTCAGGATTACCGCTATCTGGACCTGACGCCAATGACGATCAACATTCCGCTCAAGGCGGCGCTCTCGCAGCAGAACATCCGCGTCAATGTGCCCAGCACGTTTACCGTGGCGATCGCCACCGAGACTGACAGCATGAACTCCGCCGCGGTGCGCCTGCTGGGGCTGGGCAACAAGGACATCGAGTCGATGGCGACGGAGATCATCCTGGGGCAGCTCCGCCTCACGGTCGCCTCGCTGACCATCGAGCAGATCAATCAGGACAGGGAGCGTTTCCTGGACGCGATCCGCAAGAACATCGACATCGAGCTTGACAAGATCGGGCTCTGCCTTATCAACGTGAACGTGACGGACATTACCGACGAGTCCGGCTATATCGACAGCATCGGGAAGCGGGCGGCGTTTACGGCGATCAACCAGGCGAAGGTGGACGTGGCCGAGCAGGACAAGAAGGGCGCCGTCGGCGAGGCCGAGGCGAAGATGAACCAGCAGGTGCAGGTTGCGAACTTCAACAAGGAGCAGCGCATCCAGATTGCGGACTTCAACGCGCGGGCGGTCGAGGGCGAGAACACGTCGAAGGCCGAGATTGCCTCATCGAACGCGACGCTCGCCGAGAAGCAGGCCGAGGCTGAGCAGCGCGCGCAGGTTGCCCAGCAGGAGGCCGAGGCGGAGATCCAGCGGGCGAAGGCGCTTGCCGAACAGCGGCGTCTGGAGGCCGAGGAGGTTGTCCCGCGCGAGATCGAAAAGCGGAAGGTCGAGATTAACGCGGCGGCGAGCGCCGAGCAGCAGCGGCTTGTCGCGCGGGGCGAAGCGGACGCGATCCTCATGGTGAAGAGCGCCGAGGCTGAGGGCATCAAGAAGGTGCTGGACGCGAAGGCCGGCGGCTACCAGACCCTCGTCGCGGCGGCGAACAGCGATGCGAAGAGCGCGGCGACGCTGCTCCTGGTCGAAAAGCTCGAAGAGATCGTCAAGATGCAGACCGAGGCCATCAAGAACATCAAGATCGACAAGATTACCATCTGGGACAGTCCCACCGGCGAGGGCAGCTCAACCTCGAACTTCATGCGGAGTCTGGTCAAGGCTCTGCCGCCCCTCCACGACATTGCGAAGCAGGCGGGCCTGGACCTGCCGGGCTTCCTGGGTTCTCTGGAGGCGGGAGAGGCTGTGGAATAGGCTTGCGTTCGTAGGCCGCCCGCCCCGCGCAGTGCGCCGGACGGCTTATCCGCTATGGCGAATGACTTGTTCGGTATGCCGGACGGCCGTGCCGGTACGGCAAAAAGCCCGCGCGCATCGGCGGTCAGGGGGGGCAAAAGGGGCGCCCTCCCCTCTTAAACGTTGACAAGCGGGAAGGCATTGCCTAGAATGATTCCCCTATGGAGGCTGCTGTTGTGGAAAAAGGCTATGTAAAGACGTACAACTGGGTCGCGGGGCTCCTCGAAGACCTGGATTTTGAGGACGCGGCGCGGCGCATGGGCTTGCGCCTCATCTCCCCGGACGAGGCGGAGCTGGATTTTCTGGGCCGGACGTATTCGATTGCCCGCGGCGCCGTCGTCCCCAAGGGCGAAGGGGCGCCTGACATGGGCGAAGAGTGGGACTTTAACACGCGGAGCGTCCTGGGGTATTACGCGCTCTCCCCGTCCGACGTTGCGCCGGGGAACGACTTCCGTCTGCTTTCGAGTTTTTCGCACGGCGTCTTTGCGTCAGGCGGCAGCAGCTTTGAGAAGGCGGCCAGTCCCTTGGGCAGGGCCTATGGCGCGGACTACGGCGCGTTCCAGAGAGCGGCGTTGAAGCTTGGCATGAAGGACGAAGGCTCACGCGGCGGCGGGAAATGGTGGGGCTGCGACCTGTTGCCCAAAGTTCCGGTCAAGCTCGTCTACTACGAGGGCGACGACGAGTTCCCCACCGACATAAAGGTTCTGTTTGAAAGCACGGCGATAGAAGTGTATAAGTTCGAGCCCCTGGCCGTGCTGCACGGATGCTTCGTGCGCGGCCTGGCGCGCTCCGGCAGCGCCGCCTAGAGCATAGCCGGCGCGGCAATGACGCCAACGTCGTCCCGTGCCGGCAGGCCCAGGAGGCGGCGCACTTCGGCGTCGATGAGCGTTTCGCGCTCGAGGAGGGCGGCGGCCAGGCGTTCGAGCATCAGCCGGTTGGCGTCGAGTATCGTTTCGGCGCGCGCACGCGCCTGGTCGAGGATGCGCTTGATCGCCTCGTCGATGCGGCGGGCCGTCTCTTCAGAATAATCCTTGTGGCGGGCAATCTCCTTGCCCAGAAAGATCGGCTCCTCCTCCTGTCCGAAGGTGATGGGCCCAATATCCTCCGCCATGCCCCATTCGCAGACCATGTTCCGCGCCATTTCGGTAGCCTGTTCCAGGTCGTTCTTTGTGCCGGTCGTCGTTTCGTCATAGATGAGCTTTTCGGCCAGCCATCCCCCGTAACAAATCGAGATGCGGTCTTCTATCCAGCCCCGCGTGCGGCTAAAACTGTCCTGTTCGGGCAGCGAGATCGCCATGCCGAGCGCGCGTCCGTGGGGGATGATGGTAACCTTGTGCAGCGGGTCGGCGTTGGGGAGGAAGTAGTGGAGCAGAGCGTGCCCCGCCTCGTGGACGGCCGTCATGCGCCTCTCCTTGTCCGAGATGGCAAGCGAGCTGCGGGCGACGCCCATGAGGATTTTGTCCCGCGCCTCCTCGAAGTCGGCCATGTCGACGGACGCCTTGTCCTTGCGGGCGGCCAGCAGCGCCGCCTCGTTCACGAGGTTGGCGATGTCCGCGCCGCTCATCCCCGGCGTCGCCCGCGCGATGCGGAAAAGGTCTATCTCCACCGCCGTCTTCACCTTTTTACTGTGGAGTTTGAGGATAGCCTCGCGCTCGTTAATGTCCGGCATGGCGACGACAACCTGACGGTCGAAGCGCCCCGGGCGGAGCAGCGCCGGGTCGAGCACATCCGGGCGGTTCGTCGCCGCCAGGATGATCACCCCATCCTTCGAGTCGAACCCGTCCATTTCGACAAGCATCTGGTTGAGCGTCTGTTCCCGCTCGTCGTGGCCGCCGCCGTAGCCCGCGCCGCGCGTCCTCCCCACCGCGTCCAGCTCATCGATAAAGATGATGCACGGACTGTGCTTGCGCCCCTGTTCAAAGAGATCGCGGACGCGGCTCGCGCCGACGCCCACGAACATCTCCACAAAGTCGGAACCCGAAATATGGAAGTAATCCACATTCGCTTCGCCGGCGACCGCGCGCGCCATCAAGGTCTTGCCCGTCCCCGGCATCCCCACCAACAGGACGCCCTTAGGGATCCGCGCGCCCATCTTCGTAAACTTATCAGGATCCTTGAGGAACGCCACCACCTCTTCAAGCTCAGCCTTCGCGTCGACCTGACCTGCCACATCGGCAAAGGCAACCTTCTTTCCCTTGCCCTCGTAAAGCCGCGCACGGCTCTTGCCGAAGTTAAAGCCCCGCCCGCCGGGGACGTTCGCCTGCATATTGCGGAAGATCGTCATAATGAAGAAACACACGATCAGCCAGGGAAGGAATTCGAGCACAACGTCGAAGAAGCCCACCTGCTTCTCCGCGCCGCTCACCCGAATGCCGTGCGCTTCGAGGGCCGGCAAGAGGCCGGGGTCGCCGTAGGGGATCAGCGTTTCGTAGGCGGTCGCCGGCGCCCCCGTCCGCCAGGTGATCTTCTTATCGTCGACGATCGTTACCTCCGCCGGCTTTTTGGCGTCGTCGCTCAGCAGGGCCAGAAAGTCGCTGTAGGAAAGAGCGACGAGCGCCGCGTTGTGCGACCTCATATAAAAGAACGCTATAGCGCCAAGCGCCAGAAAAAAAACGAGTATCATGCGGCTCGGCGGCGCCTTTTGTCCAGCATTGTTCCCACCGGGGAGGTTGTTGTTCATCACCGCCAGTGTAAGACCAAGCACACTTAAATGCAAGGCGGCGCCGAGGGCGCTTCTCGCGGCCTACGGCGCTGCGGCGCCGAGCAATGCGCTTAAAGGTTGCAAGCTGCTCTCCCCAGCCTTGGGATGCTTTTTGTAATGCCCTACGGGGCCACGCCCCGAGCGGGGCGCTTCTGGGCAGAGAGTCTCTGCGCACGAGGGCAGAGAGTCCTGCGCACTAGGGCAGAGAGTCTCTGTCCTACTAGGACATAGATCATCTGTCCTATAGGACAGAGATTATCTGTCCTATAGGACAGAGATTTTCACCCCTAGTAGGGGGAGACACTCACCCCTATAGGGGGGATGCCCTCACCCCTAGTAGGGGGGAGACCCTCACCCCTATAGGGGGGATGCCCTCACCCCTAGTAGGGGGATACCCTCACCCCGAGTAGGGGGGATACCCTCACCCCTATAGGAGTGAGGCTTTCACCCCGGGAAGGACGCCCGGCTAATGGGGGGGTCTGGGGGGCCTCAGGCCTTCCAGCGGGGGGGGCGTTGCGGGGGGGCGGCGCCCCCCCGCTGGGGGGGTAGCGCGCAACGCAGTGCGCGCGTAGGGGGGGACGCCCCCCTTCTCCTCCTCTTCTATGTTGCGTAAATCGTCTTGCTTGGCTATCATGCTGATACTTAAAAGTGAGGATGATTATGTGCGAGGGTTTATACGGTCGGGAATATGAGCATGACGCGTGCGGCATTGGGTTTGTCGCGGATATTCGCGGGCGTGCGGGGCACGGGATTCTGGAGCGCGCGCTGACGGTGCTGGAGCGGATGACGCACCGGGGCGCGGAGGGGGCGGACAACAAGACGGGCGACGGGTCGGGGGTGCTGTTGCAGATTCCCCATGCCTTCTACAAGGGGCTTGCAGGCGAGGCGCTGCCGGACGCGGGGGGCTACGGCACGGGGCTGCTCTTTGCGCCTAAGGGGGGGGTGGCGCGGGAGCGTGCGCTGGCTTGCCTTGCTTCTCTTGCGGACGAGGGGGGGCTTGATATGCTCCCCGTGCGCGAGGTGCCGGTGAACGACGGCGGCATCGGCTCAATCGCGCGGGCGGCGCAACCGGCGGTGGTGCAGCTGTTCTTTGTGCCGAAAGCCCCCAGCGACCAGCCCCTGGAGCTGCGCCTCTACATCCTCCGCAAGCGGTTCGAGGGTGCGGTGAACGCGGGGGCCTCGGGCGCGGTGGGCGCGGGCGGCGCCGGCGAAAAGCCCTACATCCTGTCCCTCTCGTCAAAGATCATCGTCTACAAGGGGATGCTGATGCCTGTGCAACTGCGGGAATGCTTCCCCGAACTGGGCGAGGGCGAGGTGGAGACGGCGGTCGCCCTCGTGCACAGCCGCTTCTCGACGAACACGTTCCCCTCGTGGGACCTGGCCCAGCCCTTCCGCATGATCGCCCACAACGGCGAAATCAACACGATCAAGGGCAACCGCTTCTGGGCGCGCGCGCGCGAAGCCCTCTACGAGAGCCCCCGCTTCGGCGCCGACCTGGCCCGCATCCTCCCCGTCGTCGAGCCGGACAAGAGCGACTCGGCGAGCTTCGACAATATGCTCGAGTTCCTCGTCCACGCGGGCAAAAGCCTCCCCCAGGCGCTGATGATGATGATCCCCGAAGCCTGGAACGAAAAGAACCCCATCAGCGACGAGCTCAAAGCCTTCTATGAATACAACGCCTGCCTGATGGAGCCCTGGGACGGGCCCGCCTCCATCGTCTTCTGCGACGGCCGCTACGTCGGCGGCACCCTCGACCGCAACGGCCTGCGCCCCTCGCGCTACACCATCACCAAAAGCGGCCTCATCGTCATGGCCTCCGAAACCGGCGTCCAGGACTTCGCCCCCGAAGAGATCGAATACAAGGGGCGCCTCCTCCCCGGAAAGCTCCTCCTCGTCGACCTCGAAGAGGGGCGCATCATCCCCGACGGCGAGGTGAAGGAGCAGGTCTCCACGGCGCGGCCTTACGCGCAGTGGGTGAAGGAGAATGTCATTACGCTCGACCAGGAGGGGGGAGCGGAGAGCGCGCCCCCGCCACTAAACGATAGGGAGATACTCTTTCTTGAGAGGCAGGCGGGGTATACGCGGGAAGACCGCGACAGACTCTTTATCCCGATGGTGGAGACGGGGCAGGAGCCCACCGGCTCCATGGGGACGGACACGCCGCTGGCCGTCTTCTCCGACATCCCGCAGCGGCCCTACGCCTACTTCAAGCAGTTGTTCGCCCAGGTGACGAACCCGCCCATCGACTCCATCCGCGAAGACCTCGTGATGACCCTGACGAGCTTCCTCGGCCCCCAGCTCAACCTTATGGACGAGAGCCCCGCCCACTGCCGCCGCATCAAAGTCAAAAACCCCATACTCACCGACGGCGACATGGCCTCCCTCGCCGCCGTCGCCGCACACGGCTTTACCCTGTGCAGATTGAACGCCGTCTTTGGCGCCGCCGGCCCCGCCGGCAGCCTCAAAGCCTCCCTCGACGCCCTCGTCGCCGGAGCCCTCGAAGCCGCCGCCGGCGGCGCCGGCCTCCTCGTCCTCTCCGACAGAGCCGCCGCCCGCCCCGAGGCCGCCCTCTGCGCCATCCCCGCCCTCCTCGCCGCAGGCGCCGTCCACCACGCCCTCATCCGCGCCGGCCTCCGTATGAAGCTCTCCCTCATCGTCGAATCCTGCGAGCCAAGAGAGATCATGCACTTCGCCCTCCTCTTTGGCTACGGCGCCGACGCGGTGGCCCCCTACGGCGCGCTGTCCTCCATCGCCGCCCTCTGCGCCGGCTTCGACGGCGGCCGGACGAAAAGCTACGCGGAGGCCGAACATCAGTATCTGAAAGGCTTGCAGAAGGCCATGCTCAAAGTCATGGCAAAGATGGGCACCAGCACGCTGCGCTCCTACCGAGGCGCCCAGATCTTCGAAGCCGTCGGCCTCGGCCCCGAAGTCATCGACGCCTGCTTTGCCGGCACCCCAAGCCGCATCGCAGGTGTGCGCTTCGCCGAGCTGGAAACCGAAGCCCTGTCCCGCTACCGCCTCGCCCTCAAGGGGGACGACGCCTACCAAGCCTCGCCCGAATCAGCCCCAGGCTGGAACGCCTCAGGCGCCGCCTCAGGCGCCGCCTCAGGCGCCGCCCCAGGCGCCGCCGGCGACATACTCCCCACCACCCTGCTCTCAGGCGACGGACAGTACCGCTGGCGGCAGGGCGGCGAAGCCCACGCGTGGAACCCGCAAGCAATCTACCTGCTCCAGTGGGCCGCCCGCACCGCCTGCTACGCCACGTTCAAACAGTTCACCAACCACTGCAACACCCTCAACCGTCGCCCCCACGTCATCCGCGGCCTCCTCGACTTCAAGGAAGGTGAAGGGGGCTGCTGTAAAAAAATCCCCATCGACGAAGTGGAACCCGTCGAAGACATCATGCGGCGCTTCACCACCGGCGCCATGTCCTTCGGCTCCATCTCCAAAGAAGCCCACGAAACCATCGCCTCCGCGCTGAACTCCATCCACGGACGCAGCAACTCAGGCGAAGGCGGCGAAGACCCTGAACGCTTCCCCGCCAAGAGCGACGGCAGCTCCACGCGCAGCGCCATCAAACAAGTCGCCTCCGCCCGCTTCGGCGTAACGAGCAACTACCTCGCCCACTGCATCGAGCTGCAGATCAAGATGGCGCAGGGCGCCAAGCCCGGCGAAGGCGGCCAGCTCCCCGGACACAAGGTCGACGTGATGATCGGCAAGACGCGGCACTCCACGCCCGGCGTTACGCTGATAAGCCCCCCGCCCCACCACGACATCTACTCCATCGAAGACTTAGCCGAGCTCATATTCGACCTGAAGAACGCCAATCCGGGGGCGCGCATCTCCGTCAAACTCGTCTCCGAGGCGGGCGTCGGCACCGTCGCCGCCGGCGTCGTCAAAGCCCACGCCGACAACCTCCTCATATCAGGCTACGACGGCGGCACCGGGGCAAGCCCCCAGTCCAGCATCCGCCACGCCGGCCTCCCTTGGGAGCTCGGCCTCTGTGAGACCCACCAGACCCTCGTCAAAAATGGCCTGCGGGGGCGCGTCCGCCTGCAAACCGACGGGCAGCTCAAGACCGGCCGCGACATCGTCATCGCCGGACTCCTCGGCGCCGAAGAGTTCGGCTTCGGCACCTCAACCCTCATCGTCTTGGGCTGCGTCATGATGCGAAAGTGCCACGAAAACACCTGCCCCATGGGCGTCGCCACGCAGGACCCCGTCCTCCGCGCCCGCTTCCAGGGCAAACCCGAACACCTCGTCACCTTCTTCCGCTTCCTTGCCGAAGAAGTCCGCGAGACGATGGCCTCCCTCGGCTTCCGCCGCTTCGACGACCTCGTCGGGCGGACGGATTGCCTCGTCCAGCGCCCCTCAGGAAAACCTAAGTCAGCCGGCGTCGACCTCTCAGCTCTGCTCTTCAAGGCGGAAGGCCCAAACTCCATCGCCGGCGGCGGCGAAACCCACTGCACCGGGGAGCAGATCCACCGCATCGACCGCGTGCTCGACCGCTGCCTCATCGAAAAGTGCCGCAAAGCCCTCGACGAAAAACGCGCCGTAAGCCTCGAGCTCCCCATCCACAACACCGACCGCGCCGTCGGCACCATGCTCTCCTACGAAATCTCCCGCCGCTACGGCGACGACGGCCTCCACGAAAACTGCATCACCGTCGACTGGAGCGGCTCAGCCGGACAGAGCTTCGGCGCCTTCCTCGCCCGCGGCATCACCTTCAGACTCTCCGGCGACGCAAACGACTACCTCGGCAAAGGGCTGTCCGGCGGCATCATCGCCGTCTTCCCCCCGCCGGGCTCCACATACAAGAGCTGCGAAAACATCATCGCCGGGAACACCATCCTCTACGGCGCCACCGCCGGCGAAGCCTACATAGCCGGCATCGCAGGCGAACGCTTCTGCGTCCGCAACTCAGGCGCCACCGCCGTCGTCGAAGGCTCAGGCGACCACTGCGCCGAATACATGACCGGCGGCCGCCTCGTCGTCCTGGGCAACGTCGGGCGCAACTTCGCCGCGGGGATGTCGGGCGGCGTCGCCTACGTCCTCGACCACCGCGGCAACTTCGAGTATTACCTCAACAGCGGCATGGTCGACCTTTCCGGCCTCGAAGACGGCGAAGACGAGGCCTTCGTCAAAGAAGCAATCCGCAAGCACGTCTACTGGACAGGCTCCGCCCACGCCTCGGGCATCCTTTCCCGCTGGGCCGAAGAAAAGCCCCGCTTCATCAAAGTCCTCCCCGTCGAATACAAGCGAGCCCTCGAACAGATGAAGCTGGCCGA
>JAITNO010000030.1 GCA_031290405.1 Spirochaetaceae bacterium | reverse complement strand
ACACGAATGAACACCGGTATCCGGGGGGAGGGGCGCGAGGCCGAAAACGAGGCCGGCGACGCTTTATAAACCCCAATCCTGGTTAATAACCCCGATGGGCTGGCTTTTAACCAGCCCATCCTGGCTTTTAGAGTGAACGCCCCTGGGGATGAGCCCGGGGGCGTTTTTGTGTGGGGGGAGGCGGGGGAGCGGCGTCCGTCGCCAGAGTTTTATGTGGAATGAAACAACTCCACATATTCACGGTGGGTCATGCCGACCGCGCCCAAGCGCGATTTGTAGGAAAAATTGCCCGGACCAAAATCCACAAAGGCAAAGCCGTTCTCTTCAAGATGCCGCGCCATAAGAATCAATTGAACGATGCCCGAAGAGGGCTCGTCTTTTTCATAATAGCCTGAATAGCTGGTGTATACCCTGCCGATTTGAATGCCTATGTCGCCGGCGACAAGCTTGTCGTCCTTGTAAAGAGCGAAAGAAACGGGACGCGGCGCCGCGCCGCCCTCCCGCATGACTTCAAGGCAATGCCGAAACGCCGGCGTGAAGAGGGCTTCGCCGTGCCGCTCGACGCAATGGGTAAAAATCTCGTCGAACTCCACGTCGAAACGGAGTGCATAGCGCGCCCCCCATTGCCGGATGTGGCGGCTTATGGTCTTCCCCACATGAAGTTTGTCAAAGAAAAGAACCGACCGTTCCTTCATGTTTCGATACGGCATGACGACCGCATCCTGCGGAGTTCCTTTAACATCCATATAGAAACCCGCCGCAATTAAGCTTGCCGCATGGAGCGCGCCTTCCCGCGTCGTGTCGCGATTGAATCTTTTTATCAGATTTTCGGCGATTCCTTCGGGATGGGAGGCCGCAAGCCACCGGTTAAAATCGTCCTCCGCCTTGTCGAAACGCCCTTGGTCGCAATAAACGACGCCGCGCTGATAGAAGGCGTCCGCATTCTGGGAATCCGCCTCTATTATTCTGCCGTAATCTTCCAGCGCTCTGGCAAAAAGCCTTTTTTCTCGATACGCATTGCCGCGCTGGTATCGGGCGCCAACGTTCAGAGGGTCTATTTTTATCACCCTGTTGAAGTCGGCCAGGGCCTCGTCGGGAAGCCCCTGGTCGTTATACGTTATGCCGCGATTGTAAATGGCGATTGTGTGCTGGTCGTCTATCGCTATCGCCTTGCTGAAATTGGCAATGGCCTCCTTGTAGCGCTTTTTATCGCGATACATCCCGCCGAGATTGTTAAACGCGTGTGCGGACTGGGGATTTAGCTCCAGGGCTGTGGTGAAATCGGCCATGGCCTTGTCAAAAAGTTTTCGGTTGGCATAGACGACGCCGCGCATATTGTAGATTTTCGAGTTTTCCGGCTCCAAGAGTATGATCGAGGAAAAAATGTGTTCAGCCTTCTCCAGTTCGTCGTTTTCGTAAGCGACGACTCCCTTCTTAAATAAGATATCGTCCATGTGGGCGTCCTCTCCGGTAAAATAGTTTTTATGGGGGGAACCCGCGTTCCCCACGGCGTTCACTCTAGCTTTTTCCGCGCGCTGTGGGGAGCCCCCCTCACCCCCCCCGCGTGAGGATCCTTACTGCCGGCGTATCGGCGCCCCAAATGCCCACGCCGCTAAAAAAAGGCCCAAAGCTGAGGAGGGCGGCGCGGACGCACAGCCTTTCGCCGGCGCCGCAGCTCCGCAGGCCGCTGCAAAAAAGCGCCTGCGGCTCCGTCTTGTTATTTTTATCGTTTTCCGTGATAATTGCAGACAATGTTTTTCAATTTTCAGCAAGGAGAGTTTTATGAAAAGAATTACAATGACGGCAGCCACCGCGCTTTGCGCCCTGGCTATTTTGGCTTTTGCCGCGTGTTCAAAGAACACAGACGACGGCACGATTAAGATCGGCGTGTTCGAGCCGCTTACCGGCGCAAACGCCGCCGGCGGAGCGCAGGAGCTGGAGGGCGTGCAACTTGCCTTCAAGCTCAACCCGACGGTAACGGTGGACGGCAAAGAATACAAGGTCGACCTTCTTATCGCGGACAACAAGTCCGACAAGGTTGAGGCGGCAAACGCCGTCCAGCGGCTTATCGATCAGGGCGCCCGGATCATTCTGGGCTCCTGGGGCTCCGGCTATTCAATCGCGGCGGGCGAGATCGTCAAGGACGCTCACATCCCCGCGATCGGGCTTACCTGTACGAATCCGCTTGTTACGGCGGGGAACGACTGGTATTTCCGCATCTGCTTTATCGACCCGTTCCAGGGTACGGTGATGGCGAAATACGCCTACGACACGCTTGGCGCGAAGACGGCGGTTATCGTGCAGGAGGTGTCCAACGACTATTCGGTGGGGCTGGCAAAGTACTTCGTCGACACCTTCACGGCGTTGACGGGCAATCCCGCGTCGATCCTCGCCACCGTCAACTACAACACCGGCGACCAGGATTTCTCGGCGCAGCTTACGCAGATTAAGAGCCTGGCGCCGGCGGTGGTCTTTGCCCCCGGCAACTTTACCGAATCGGCCCTGGCGATTAAGCAGGCGCGGCAACTGGGCATTGCGGCGCCGTTCATCGGCGGCGACACCTGGGAAACCGGCATCTTCACCGAAGTCGGCGGAGAGAGCGTCGAAGGCGCCACATTCTCCTCGTTCTACGATTCGAGCGTCGCCGATTCGCCGGTGGCGAAGGAATTCCTCGACGTATACCACAGCCAGTTTGCCAACAAAGAACCGTCGGCAAATGCGGCGCTGGGCTACGACGGCTACCTCTTCGCGCTTGACGCGCTCCAGAGGGCCGGCTCGACGGACCCGCAGCTCGTCCGCGACGCGATCGCAAATACGGTGGGCTTTGTGGGCGTTACCGGCGAGACGACGCTTGACGAGAACGGCGACGCCACGAAGAGCGCCTTCATCAAGCAGGTACAGGGCGGCGTGTTCACGTTCCTTACCATAGTGAATCCGTGACCAGAGACCTCTTTCTGCAAAACATCACCAACGCGCTTTCGTTGGGGAGCCTGTATGCGCTGATAGCCATCGGTTATACGATGGTGTACGGCATCTTAAGGCTCATCAACTTTGCGCATGGCGATGTTTTCATGCTTGGAGCCTACCTCGCGTTTTACGCCGTTACGGTGTTTTTTATGCCCTGGTGGGCGGGCTTCGCCGTTGCGCTCGGTTTAACCGGCGTCTTTGGCGTGGCTCTGGAGCGCATCGCCTACAAGCCGCTGCGGCGGAGCCCTAAAATCTCGATAATGATAAGCGCCATCGGCGCGTCATTCCTGATGGAAAACCTCGCCACCGTCATCTTCGGCGGGCAGAACAAGGGCTTTCCCTCACCGGCGTTTCTGGACACGGTTGTCCACCTGGGCTCCGTTTCGGTTGTTACGGTAAGCCTCGTCATTCCCCTGCTTACGGCGGCGTTGCTCGCCGTTTTGCTCTTCATTGTGCATAAAACCCGGACCGGCATGGCCATGCGGGCAGTCTCCACAGACCTCGCCGCCGCCCGTCTGATGGCAATAGACGTTAATAAGATAGTGTCGTTTACGTTTGGCGCGGGCTCGGCGCTGGCGGCAATCGGCGGCTTTATGTGGGCGATAAAGTACCCCCAACTCAACCCCACGATGGGCATGATACCCGGCCTCAAGTGCTTCATCGCCGCCGTCGTCGGCGGCATCGGCAACATCGCCGGCGCGGTGCTCGGCGGCCTGCTGCTCGGCTTCATCGAGATCATGGTCGTTACCTTCCTTCCCACCCTCACCGGCTACCGCGACGCCTTCGCCTTCGTCCTCCTCATCGTCGTGCTGATGGTCAAACCGTCGGGCCTCCTGGGGAAAAACCAGGTCGAGAAGGTATAGCCGATGCCCACACCCCGTCGGCTTGCGCCGAACATCGCCGCCTGCGCCCTCATACTGATATTCATTGCCTTTGCCGACAAGCTGCTGCCCGCGCTCAATCTGCGAATCTTCAACCTTTGCGGGATCTACATCGTCCTTGCCCTGTCGATGAACCTGCTGAACGGCTTTACCGGACTCTTTTCGCTGGGGCACGCCGGCTTCATGGCCATCGGGGCCTATGTAAGCGCGCTGCTCACCATGAGCCCCGCGCAAAAAACAATAAACTTCTTCCTTACGCCCATAATCCCCGCACTGGCGAACATCCAGATGCCCTTCATCCCCGCGCTCATCCTGTCCGGCGCCGCCGCCGGACTCGCCGGCTTCCTCATCGGAACGCCCGCGCTCCGACTGCGAGACGATTACCTCGCCATCGCCACGCTCGGCTTCTCCGAGATCATCCGCGTCGTGCTTACCAACTTGCAGCCCATAACCAACGGCGCGCTGGGCCTCAAAGGCCTGCCCAAATACGCGTCGACCTCGATGATCTGGGGGGTCGCCATCCTCGCCATCGTCTTCATGTTCGCCCTCGTCAATTCAGCCTACGGGCGCTGCCTCAAGGCAATCCGCGACAATGAAATCGCCGCGCAGGCCATGGGCATCAACGTCGCCCGCGTCAAAATCGTCAGCTTTACGGTTTCGAGCTTCATCGCCGGCGTCGGCGGCGCGCTGCTGGGGCACCTCCTCAGCACCATCGACCCTAAAATGTTCACGTTCAGCCTCACCTACAACATCCTCCTCATCGTTGTGCTCGGCGGCAACGGCAGCATCACCGGCTCCTGCATCGCCGCAATCGTCGTAACCATCGCGATGGAAGCCCTCCGCTTCCTCGACGGCCCGCTTAACCTTGTTTTTATCCAGACGTCCGGGCTTCCCGGCCTCCGCATGGTCGTATTCAGCCTCCTGTTGATGATCGTCGTCATCTACCGCCAGCAAGGCCTCATGGGAAAAGCTGAGTTCTCGTGGGACCTGCTCTTCGACGCCGTACTGCCGAAAAGGTTTTTTAAGAAGAACGCCGGATAACACCCCGCCGAAACAGAGGAAGGCGGAGGCGCCCTGCGCTCCCCCGCCCCCCGCAAAAAAGGCGGCCCTTCGACGGAGGCCGCCCGCCCTCACACCGTAGCGGCAAGTTCGCGGCGGGCCATCATGCCGATAACCTGGGCTGGGGTTTGCTTTGTTGCCTCAGCCCTGGTCTGAATGTACTGGGCGGTTGCGGTGTCCAAACAATCCAGCAACATCCGCTGCCGGGCAAAAACACCGGGCCGCGCAAAATTCACCTTGGGGGTTGTTTTCGTCCAAAGTTCGTCCAGAGCGTCATATTCTTCGTCTGTCATGTCTGCCATTTTTTTCTCCTATGCGTCTAAATCTTCGCGAAACTGCCTACGGCATCTCATCGCGTGGAACACCTTCACGGTCCGCTCATCTATATGGTTATACATAATCTCAAGCAAGTTGCCGGTTTTGTCAAAACCGACGGCAACGTACCTGTTTTCATCGGCTTCCTCTATTACCCCGTCCGCCAAGTGGTGCGACAAAGCCCATTGAATGTTCTCTGCGCTAATCCCATGCTTAAAAGCCGCTGGAATAAAGACAATCTCCAGTTCCATGCTTTGCAACATACCCCACTGCCCGCGCCTTTTGCAAGCGCCCCGTCCACAAAAAAGGCGGCCCCCCGAAGGAGGCCGCCTGTTGCGATGCGCTACGGACGGCGCAGACGCGTTTTAATCCTTAAAAAATTCTTGAAATGAGTTTAACGGTTTAGCCATATTTGCCTCAATTCTCTTATCAAAGTAACGCTCTGCTTCATCGTGACTATCGGCAGCATAATACCACGGGTACCGATAAGTTAGAGTAAGAGTTGCCTGACCATTCTTAACAACTATCCTGAATTTACCATTGCTATATGTGCCGGTGAGCACACCAGTTGAGTTGTCGTTTATAACAATGGAAACATTTTCGAATTCTGTCGTAACCCATAGTTGTGCGCGCGTAAAGGCTTGTGTGTCAGGAGTTTTATACGATGCAATAACGGTCTTATCTGTATCTTTAGTGCTCCAATAGGTAGTTGAACACGACGCACATACCACCATAAACCCGAATGCCAGTGCCATGCCGAGCATTCTAAAAAACAATCTTTTCTTTGCCATAATAACCTCCTGTGGTTTTAGCAAAATCTGGCGGAATAATGTCCGCCCGCATCCGCCTATACGAACCTTCATTCGCATACAACACACCCAATCGAGGCATAAAGCGAGCCCTTCGGTTCGCTTTATGCCCCAGCGGAAGAATGTCCGCCCGCATCCGCAATTCCCTCACGGGATCACAAAGCTCCCGATCAGACTCCACTGCCCGCGTTTGCCCTTCTTGTTTTGCCAGCGCAGGGAGTAGTAGACCGTCTTGCCGCGCAACTCTTGAGGGAAGCTCAGGACGAAACGGTGCGTCGTGTAGAGCTCCGACGTGTGCAGCTCGGAGGTCTCCGTGATGGGCGTGTCGCTCACTTGTGTAAACAGCACCGCGCCGCTCATGTTCGTCGGGATGCGCCGTTCGCCGGATTCCTCCACCCAGATCGTCATTTCGACTTGGCCGTAGTCAACCGGCTTGAATTCGCTGCCGACGTGGATTTCAGGCTCCGGGTGCGCCGTGGGCGTGTCGTCGTGGACGCTCAAGCCCAGGCGCTCAAGCGCCGCCACAGAGAACGTGGGCAGGTAGAAAAAAGCGTGCAGCTCCCGCATCGTGTGCCGCAACAGCACAAACGCCGTCGCGCACTGGTTGCGAATAACCGCCGTCGCCGTCGTCGGGTCTTTCACCTTCCGCAGCAGCTCGAAGCACACGTCGACCTGAGGGCCCAGCGCCCCCACAATTGCCTCAGACACGCCCCACGCCGCCGCGTTGGTCTCATCGCTCCCGTCCGGCAACGGATGCGTCTCCGACAACACGTTGAACCAGTTGATCGCCATATCCAATTGTTCTCCCCGTTTTCCGGGCATCCAATCCGATTTTTCTTTCTTTTCTGACATACAATTCTCCTTAAACTTAAAACTATATTTCCACCCGGTTTCCCGGACTTAAAAACAAAGCAATCGTGCGCCCAAACAGTTTGTTCGTACCCCCGAATGAGCCAGTTTTACCTAAAACCGAGTCGTTCGTACCCCAAACTGAGTCGCTCGTACCCCAGACTGAATCGTTCGTACCCCAGACTAAATCGTTCGTACCCCAAACCGAGTTATTCGTACCCCAAACTGAGTCGTTCGTACCCCCGAATGACCCAGTTTTACCTAAAACTGACCCAGTTTTACCTAAAACTGGCTCGTTCGGGAGTACAACTGGCTCGTTCGTACCCCAAACTGAGCCGACAGTACGCACAACCGAGTCGCTCGTTCGCACAACGAGACCGCTCGTTTGCACAACGAGACCGTTCGTTTGCACAACGAGACCGTTCGTGCGCACAAACAGCTTCTTTTTTTGCAGTGATTGTTTTTGCAGCCGCCCCCGCCGCTGAGCAGGCGAAAGACGCCACGCGCCCGCAGACCGCGTTCCGGCACCACGGCCCGCCCAAAGGCTGAGCTTACGGGCAATCCGAGGGCTTTTCAGTACCGGTAAAGCGAATTTATCTGATTGAGTCGGTGTTATTTTTGGGCATGAGAAGGCCGTACCGTACCGTACCGTACCGTACCGTACCGTACCGTACCGTACCGTA
>JAITNO010000136.1 GCA_031290405.1 Spirochaetaceae bacterium | reverse complement strand
CGGGCGGACAAATTAAACATGGCGATCACGTGGTTCACCGTTCTTGCGGAGACGCATAAGTTGCCGGACGGGAGCGATGAGACCAACGCGGCGGCGTGGAAGGTGCCCGAGGACAAGGTGGCGGCACTGGGGCTGCTGGTCGGCAGGTGCGCCGAGCGGCTGGCGAAGCTGGGCAACCCGGAAACGACGAACGCGGTTACGCGGGAGGAATGCAACGAGTCTTTTGAGGAGCTCAAGGTTCTGATGCGGGACTTGCACTCCTATTTCTACCTGAAGGATTTTCCGCGGGCCGCGCGCACGCGGCTGGGTCTGGGTGCCGGCGGCGAGGCGGAAACGGAGGACGACAAGCAGGTTGTCTTCACGCTGGACACGCTGCCTTCGAATCACGAGGTGATTGGGAAATTCCAGCGCCGGGGCCGCAAATCGAAGAGCAAGGGGAAGCACCACGCGGTGGAGGTTCGCACGTGGACGCTGCCGATTGGCGCGCCGCCGCCCGCCAACGCGGACGCTCCGGGCTGGAAGAGCTACGCGGACACGGCTTCCCCCTGGAAGATGTCGTTTAAGAACGCCGAGGACATTGGCAAGCGCCTCTATGTGTCGATGCGCTGGGAAGAGGGCTCCGTGTCGAGCGACGACGAAGACGGCGACGGCAAGGGCAAGGGGCCCTGGAGTCCCATCCAGGACATCGTCATTCCCTAAGTGTGGGGTCTGGCGGCTTTGTAGGAAGAATTGTGGAAACCTTTTTGAGGAGGATGACATGACGGAACAAAGAAAGAGGATTATGGCGAAGTTTCTGCTTCCCTTTACCGGGAAGCGGAAATCGGACAAGGTCAAAACCACGCTCTGGGTGGCGGTGATCTTGGCGCTCAGCATTATCGCAAAGCTCTAAGTGGGGGACGCGTCGCGTCCGCATGAAGGGTGTCGGCGGACCTGCCGTCCTCCTCCCTGCGGCCGCGGCCTTTGGTAGGTTTTTTAAGGGCGACGTAACATGGGTGGCGCTATGAAAAGAAACAAGGGTCGCTTCTGGGCCGGGGCGTTCTTTATGGCCGCGGCGTTGTTGTGGACTGGCTGTTCCAATTCGGTTATTGATGCGACTGCGAGGCAGGATGATGACCAAACAGGCGCGCCCCCTCCGCCTGTCGTAGCGGCCGATCCGGGCGACGCGGCGGACGGCGTCCTTGTGCCCGCCTCCAAAGATGCGGCCGCGCTTGGCCTCGCCAGTCCGGTGGTCATTGTTTTTAACGAGGGTGCGGCCCCCACCATAACCGAAGGCGCACTCGCGACGGTGAGCGCGGTCGCAAGCCGCGTGGCGGTAACGCTCACGGGGGGGGGCGCGAACATTGTGGCGCAGGGGGTAAGCGCCGACGGCTCGCTCACTGTTTCCGGCAATCATGCCTTCAACCTGCATCTGAACGGCGTGGGGCTTGCCAATGCGGGCGGCGCGGCGATTAACAACGACGGATCGGGAGCGATGACGGTGACGCTGGTTGAAGGAACGACGAGCCGCCTCATCGACGGGGCGGCTTCGGGCGACAAGGCGGCGTTGTACAGCAAAGGCGACCTTCGTATCGTCGGGAGCGGCTCCCTTGAGGTGCGGGGGAAGGCGGCCCACGCCCTCGCCTCGAAAGGCGCTTTCAGCCAAACCGGCGGCGCCATCTGGGTAAAGGAAGCGCTCAAGGACGGCGTGAACGCCGCCACGGTAACCGTCACCGGCGGCTCCTTCGCCTCGCGCACTGTGGGGGACGGCATCCAGGGGGACGACGGCGTTACGATAACCGGCGGAACCTTTGCCATCATTACCGCCGCCACCACCGCCGACAACCTCACCAACGTTAAAGCCCACGGCGTCAAGAGCGACGGCGACATCGTTATTGGCGCAGGCGGCGCAGGCGGCACGGGGCCCGACATGACCATCACCGTGTACGGCTCAGGCTCGAAAGGCATGAGCGCGGACGGCGACCTTGCCATTCACGGCGGCACGCTCACGCTGAATACTGCGGGCAACGGCTACTGGGACGCTTCAAGCGACGACGCCGACAAGACCTCAGGCTGCGCGGGGCTCAAGTGCGACGGCGACCTCCTTATCGACGGCGGCGTGTTGACCATCCTCAGCGTCGGCGCCGGCGGCAAGGGCATCAGCGTCGACGGCGACATCCTTATAACGGGCGGCGCCATCGACGTGACCACCGCCGGCAAAGCCTACGTCTACGGCGCCTACGACGCCAAGTCCAAAGCCATCAAAAGCGACAACAACGTAACCATCAATGGCGGCGCCATTGCCATAAAGACCTACGAAGACGGCGCCGAGGGGCTGGAATGCGAATACGCGCTTACGATTAACGGCGGCACTATCGAAATTGACAGCTACGACGACGCGATAAACGCATCGGGCGGCACGGACGGCAAGAGCGGGAATATTACCATTACCGGCGGCAACGTCTTCTGCAACGCCAGCGGCAACGACGGGATTGACAGCAACGGCGCCATCACGATTTCGGGCGGCACGATCATCTCGCTGGGCGCATCGGGGCCGGAGGAAGGCTTTGACTGCGACGATAACACGTTCACCGTTACGGGCGGCGCCCTCATCGGCTTGGGCGGCAGCACCTCCAAACCGACAACGAGCGTCACGACCGCCTCCACGGTGGAGTGCAACGTCGCCGCCGCCACGCTCTACCGCATCGAATCGTCCGCCGGCGTCGAAATCATGACCTTTGCGCCGCCCCGCAGCTACAGCGGCACGGTCTGCCTGCTTTTCGGCGGCGGCATGGAACGCGGCGTAAGCTACACGCTCTACTCAGGCGGCAGCGTATCCGGCGGCACGGATTTCCACGGCCTCTATTCCGGCGCAACTTACGCCAAAGGAACGCTTGAGGGAACCTTTACCGCCTCAGCCTACGCGACGATAGGAACCCCGAGCGGTTTCCCCGGCCCGGGCGGGCCGCCGGGAGGGCCGCCGGGGCGCTCATTCAGCGGCGCGGCATCGCCATCACCAACGGCTGGCCCATGCCGGAATTCGGCGTCATGGTTGAGGACATTCCACAGGATTTTTCAGGCAAAGCTATGATGACTGAATTCAATCTTTCACAAGAAATTATGAACCCCGCAATAGATTCTAAGCATATATATCCCGTTTTCTGTATTGCGAAAACGCAATATACAGCGCGGCGATTGACACCGCCACCGTGAGCGCGACATACAATAAACCGATCCCGTTTTGGGCAACAGCGGGCAGATAAGAGTCCCGCTTTTTACCGGTAAATCCCAGAAATTGGAACGAGAAGCTGTTGCAGTTGTCAGTAGTCCGCTCGCATTTGGCGCAGAGCAGCGCGTCGAGGCCGTACTTTTCGGGCAGCGGCGCAAAGGCGCCTGTAGACCTCGGCGAGAGCGGCGAGTTCCTTGCCAGCGTAAAAGAGGCAGTCCCCTCCCTCCCCCCCGCGCGTGGAGCTTTCACGCCCCTACCAGACCTTCGGCTTAAACCCTTTCGGCATTTCTATCTTTACCGCGTCGCCGGACTGTTCGATCACATAAAACCCTTTTTTGACGGCGT
>JAITNO010000134.1 GCA_031290405.1 Spirochaetaceae bacterium | reverse complement strand
TAGTGAAATACGACAGCGGCAACGGAGCTGCCCTTTGGGCACAGTCTGTTACCGGCGGCGGCGATGAGTCGCTATTTCGGGGTCTCGTGGCGGACGGTTCAGGCGGCGTCTATGTAGTGGGCTACCAAGACGGTACCGGAACGTTCGATTACGGCAACAATGTAACAAGACCGGGCATCTTCAACGGTACCGGAAGCTATGTCGGCAACTCGGTGGTGGTGTGGTATAAGTAGGAGAGAAGACCTCACGCCAAGACGCGAAGGCGCAAAGGGAAGAAATCCTTCTTTGCGGCTTTGCGGCTTGGCGTGGGGTAATTGAAGAGGAATGGAGGCGCGTGGTTTGCGAACACAGACCGCGCGCCTTTTTTGCGGGGCGGGAGAGACAACGAAAGGTGAGGTATGATGGGGACATCATATTTTCATAGGAGGCTCGTATGAGCATTTTTAGTGAAGAAATCATCCTGGAAAATCCGCGTGACGCAGGCAATGCGCTGGAAGGGATTATCAAAGAGACGGAAGTGCGCCGCCTGACGGTGAAGGCGCTGGTGGACTGCGATTCGGCAAAGCCGAATCGCTTGGGTGCCTGGACGCTGGTCATCAACGAGGAGACCCGCGCAAAACTGGGGCTGGACATCAAAGGCTCAATCGGAGCCACCCTTGCGGACGGTTCCACAAGCGTCTACAACCAGACCGAAGGGGTGAGAATCCAATGGAAAGACCGCAGCACCACCCAACAGGCCCTGGTCGTGCCGAACGCGGACGCCGTTCTGCTCGGCGCACTGCCCCTCGAGGGCATGGACCTGATGGCCGACCCGGTCAACGAACGCCTGGTAGGCGTCCACGGCGAAAAGGCGCTGTACATGCTCAAGAGCATATCGGCGGAGGCGGACAAGCTGCCGTGAGCGGGCACAACGCGGTGGCGGTGGGGTATAGGTAGGGAGAGAAGAGCAAGAGAGCAAGAGAAGTACGAGTGAAAGCCTCCGGCGATGAGCCGGGGGCTTTTTTGTGGGGGGGGCAGGGGGGATAACCCCACACGGGGGTCGGGGAGGGCGGACGCAAGGCGCATTGCTCAGGCTTAGCGCTGTAGGCCGCTGCAAAAAAAGGCGCCTTGTAAATTTGACGGGAATATGCTAGGGTTGCACATGGCTCATGCGATTATAGCGCCGACTAAAAGCAACCTTATGAAGGTGAAGGAACGACTCATTATTGCCGAGGAGGGCTACGATTTGCTCGAACAGAAGCGGGAGATCCTCGTCATGGAGCTTATGCGGAAGGTCGACCAAGTGAAGCACCTTGAAAGCGAGTTGTCCAAGCAGGTCAAGACGGCGTATCCAGCGCTTACGCGGATGTTGATCGTCGTGGGGCGGGAAAAGGCGCGCGAGCTTTCGCAAAACATCCGCTACGAGGCGGCGATTAAGGAGCGGCGCGTCCGCGAGGCGGGCATGACGCTGCCTAGCCTTGAGGTTAAGCTGCCGAAGGCGGAGTTGAAATACTCGGCTGCGTCTTCGTTTGCGGAATGCGACGAGACGGCGCTTGAGTTTTTCGAGCTTTTGAATCAGCTGACGGAGCTTGCCGCGATACGGACGGCGGCGTGGCATCTTGCCCGCGAGGTGCGGAAGACGCAGCGACGGGTAAACGCTCTTGAAAAGATGGTCATCCCGTCGGCGAAAGAGGCGAAGCGTTTTATCGAAAGCGCGCTTGAGGAAAAAGAGAGGGATAGTTTTTTCGCAAGCAAGTTGTTAAAGAAGAAGAAAAAGGAGAAGGTGTGATAAAGTCGCTGTTTTCCACTGTCGTTGTTGCCATTTCGGGTTCGGAAGCGTCGATTCAGGCGACAAAGTACGCCATCGTGCTGGCAAAGCTCTACAAATGTTCGCTCACGGCCGTCTATGTCGTCGATTCGGCTACGATTCGGCAGCTTGCCGCCAGCCGCATCCTCATCGCCGAAGAGAGCGCGGATTTTGAAAGCAGCCTCCACCGCAATGGCAAGCGATACCTTGCGTTTGCCGAAGAGTTGGCAAAGGCGAAGGGCGTCCGCATCGAATGTGAGTTGCGGGAGGGCGCCGTCTGGACGGAAATACTCAGGGTCGCGGAAAAAAAGGAAGCGGACTTGATCATCCTGGGCGGCTGGGAAAAGAATAAAAACCCTAAGGACATTATTTCTCATCTGCACCGCGAGGTTATGCTCCATGCAAAATGCTCTGTGCTCGTCTCGAAGGAACGGGACATTGACATCATCTACCGACAGATTTAGCCGCGCATGAACGACGCCCCGATTTTACTCGATCTGCACACCCACTCGACGGCAAGCGACGGGAAGCTTTCCCCCTCTGCGCTTGTGCGCGCCGCTGCCGCGCGGGGCATCTCCACGCTGGCCATTACCGACCACGATACGATGGACGCTCTTGACGAGGCTGAAGGTGAGGCGAAGCTGCAGGGCGTCCGCTTGATACGCGGCATCGAAATTGAGATTAACTGGAATGAATTCCCGCCGATTTTGGGCGTTTTGAAGGACGGCAAGAAAGGCGCCGGCGTTCCGCGGCGCGAGTTCCACCTTTTGGGGCTTGGCGTCGACCGGCCGACGGCCGACTTCCTGTCGCTGATGGAGGAGCTCCGCGAATCCCGCAACGAGCGCAATCTGATGATCGTCGAAAGAATGCGCGAGCAGGGGCTCCCCTGCGATTTGGATGAAATCTACGCCCAGAGCGGCTCCGCTTTTATTGGACGCCCCCACTTTGCCGAGTATCTTGTGCAGAAAAAGGTCGTGAGGGATGTCGAGAGCGCGTTCAAAAAGTTCCTTGCCAAGGGGGAGCGCCTCTTTATCCCAAAGCGCGGCGCGGACTTCGAGCGCGCCCTCAGGCTGATTAAGGAGTCAGGCGGCATCGCCGTGCTGGCGCACCCGACGACGCTCTACGTTTCCTGGGGGCATCTGCCGGGCATCCTGCGGAAGCTCCGCGACGGCGGGCTCGATGGGCTCGAGGCTTGGCACCCGACGACGAGCGTCCACGAGAGCCATCGCCTCGTTTCGCTCGCGCAGCCGCTGGGACTCTGCATCACCGCAGGCAGCGACTTTCACGGCGAGGGAAGGCGCGACCGCACCCTCGGCCTCAGCTCGGGCAACACGAAAATAACATCCAGCCTCTTTGATTTTTCGCCGCTCGCCGGCTCACTCGATGCTTTCGATGGCAATTTGCGTCAGCTCATCGCAACGCTCGTTGAGGGGGTCGCCGCTGTGCCCCCGCACCCAGCGCCAATCAAGAGGGAATGACGCGGCAAGCTCGTCGAGCCGCCGCCAAAGCTCCGCGTTCTTTACCGGCTTCTTATTCGCCGTCCGCCAGCCGTTTTTCTTCCAGTTCCGAATCCACACGGTGATGCCGTTTTTCACATACTCAGAATCCGTCCAGAGGCCCACCGCTTCCAGCGGAAGCCCCAGCCCTTGCAGCGCGGCAAGGGCCTCTATCGCCGCGCACAGCTCCATCCGGTTGTTCGTCGTCGCCCTCTGCGCGCCCCAGTTTTCGGCCACCACGACGCGCTCTTTCCCCTCGCC
>JAITNO010000110.1 GCA_031290405.1 Spirochaetaceae bacterium | reverse complement strand
AGGCCGTCAAGCCGGAGGCCCAGGCCGTCAAGCCGGAGGCCCAGGCCTCCAAGTCGGAGGCCCAGGCCGGCCCTTCGACGGGCTCAGGGGCTGCCGATTAAACAGTATTTTGCGCCGCGCAAGCGGCGACAAGAGAACATACCTGTATGGGTGTGTATAAAACTAAAGCCGGGCGGGCTTTAAGCGCCAAAGGAAATTGTATGAAAAAATGTATTTCGGTTTTAGCGCTTGCAACCATTGTTGCAGGCGGGGTTTTCGCGCAGGAGCAGGAAACGACGACTCCCGCAGAGAAGAAAGCCGGCCTGTTTAGCGCCGGCGTCGGCGGCTACATCACCAGCGACTTTGGAGGGGGCACAAAGTCAGATGATGGCGAGCTCGTCGTAAAAATGCCCTATTTCGGCGGCGGCGGATTCCTGTTCCTGGACGCCACCTACGCAGAGCTGTCCTTCGGCTTTGTTGGCGCCGGCGGGAAGGTGACGGTGGAAATGGGCGGCGTATCGGGGGATGGGCAGGATTTCTCCCTTACCGGACTCGACATCGGCTTGCTGGGCAAGTATCCCATCGCGCTCGGCAGCAGCTTGACCGTGTTCCCCATATTCGGCATCAACTACCGCGTCATTGTCGCCGCAAAAGTAGATGGCGAAGCGTATGATCCCGCCGACGATTTCAGCGCCTTCTGGTTTAAGTTTGGCGGCGGACTCGATTATGCCATTGCAAACAACATCTACCTGCGCGGAGACCTGTTGTACGGCATTCGACTCGCAAACAAGGTTGAAAACGACATGGTTGAAGGCTCAGACGACAAAACGCGCCTGGGCCACGGCCTCGATGTAAAACTCGCCGTCGGGTACAAGCTCTAAAACGGCAGCAAACGCCGGAGCTTCGACGGGCTCAAGCATCAGGCGGCCTCCTTCGAGGGGCCGCCTTTTTTGGGCGCGGGGGAGCCAGAAGGCGCAGCCCGACGAGCAAGCAAGAGGAGAGGGCCGAGGGACGAGCCTCACGCGGGGCGGGGAGAATCAGACGGGAAGGCGGGAGATGAGGAGGCGGGTGTCGGCCTCCTTCGGTGGGGGGGCCGCAACAAAAAACGCAATCTCTGATCCAGAGCCGAATCGAACGGCTGACCTGCCGCTTAGGAGGCGGCTGCTCTATCCCCTGAGCTACTGGACCTCAAGGACGCGCTGATTGCTTTACGTGCGGCAATCTTGCCGCTGTTCGTTTTCAGCGCGTCTTTAATTGGCTTGGGGCCGCTATTGGAACCTGCCCTCTTTGGAGATGATCTCATCGTCGCGTTCGGTGAGGGGGATCTGTTTGCCTTTGGAATCCCAGATGGTCATGTCGAGGGCGAGGCCGCGCAGCTCCTGTACGAGGACGTTGAACGATTCGGGGATGCCTGCCGCGGTGGAGGGCTCGCCTTTGACGATTGACTCGTAGATTTTGGAGCGCCCCGTCATGTCGTCGCTCTTTATGGTGAGGAGTTCCTGGAGGGTGTTTGCCGCGCCGTAGGCTTCCAGCGCCCAGACTTCCATTTCGCCGAGGCGCTGTCCGCCGAACTGCGCCTTTCCGCCAAGCGGTTGCTGGGTAACGAGGGAGTAGGGGCCGGTGGAGCGGGCGTGCATTTTGTCGTCTACGAGGTGGTGGAGTTTGAGGAAGTAGATGACGCCGCAGAAGACTTTGTTGACAAAGGGCTCACCGGTCCGTCCGTCGTGGAGCGTTGTTTTTGAATTTTCGGGGAGGCCTGCCTGTTTGAGCTTTTTTTCGATGTCCTTTGTAGAGGGGGATTCGAAAACGGGGGCGGAATACCACTCGTTCAGATGAACGCCGGCCCAGCCGAGCTCGGTTTCGAGGAGCTGCCCGATGTTCATGCGGGAGGGGACGCCAAGCGGGGTAAGGCAGAGGTCGAGGGCGGTTCCGTCTTCCATGTAGGGCATATCCTCTTCGGGCAAAATCCGCGCGACGACGCCTTTGTTGCCGTGCCGTCCGGCCATCTTGTCTCCTTCGCGGAGTTTGCGCTTTGCCGCGATAAGGACTTTTACCATTTCGTCGACGCCGGGGTTCAGGTCGTCGCCGTTGCTCCGCTTGAGTCGCTGGATGTCGATTACGGTGCCTTCAATGCCGTGCGGGGCGCGCAATGAGGAATCGCGCACCTCTTTGGCTTTTTCGCCGAAGATCGAGTTGAGGAGCTTGAATTCCGGCGTTGTTTCCGTTTCGCTCTTCGGGGTTACCTTGCCGACGAGTATGTCGCCGGGGCGTACTTTCGCGCCTACGTAGATGATGCCTTCTTCATCAAGGCAGTCGAGGCTCTTTTCCGAGGCGTTGGGAATGTCGCGCGTAATCTTTTCCGGTCCGAGCTTTGTCTCGCGCACTTCCATGGGGAACTCTTTGATGTGAATCGATGTGAACATATCTTCTTTGACGACGCGCTCGGAAATCAAAATCGAATCTTCGTAGTTGTACCCGTTCCACGGCATAAAGCCCACCAGCACATTCCGTCCAAGGGCAAGCTCGCCTCCGTCCGTCGCCGGCCCGTCGGCGAGCACCTGTCCTGCCTCAACGTGGTCGCCGACGTTTACAAGGGGGCGCTGGTTGTAGCAGGTGTCCTGGTTCGTCCGCTGGAATTTGATGATGGGGTAGCTGTCAAATTCCTTTGCGGCCTTGCCTTTCTTAGGTTCAAGCTCGACGTCCGGCTTAATCTGCACTTCGCTGCTGGTAACGTGGACGACGGCGCCTGAGTGTTTTGCCTTGATAAGGACGCCCGAATCGTAGGCGCATTTTTCTTCCATGCCGGTTCCCACGCGCGGCGCTTCGGGAAACACGAGCGGCACCGCTTGGCGCTGCATATTGCTGCCCATCAGGGCGCGGTTCGCGTCGTCGTGTTCCAGAAAAGGGATGAGCGACGCCGACACCGAGATAATCTGTTTCGGGGAAACGTCCATGTATTGAATGTCCGCCGGCGGCCGCGTGATGTAGTCCCCGTGGTGCCTGCAAGAAACCTGATTCTCGGCGAAACTGCCGTCTTCATTCAATTTTGCGGAAGCCTGGGCGATGTAGTATTTGTCCTCTTCGATGGCGGAAAGGTATTCAACCTTCTTGCTTGCCGTGCCGCCGTCAACCTTCCGGTAGGGCGTCTCGAGGAAGCCGTAGTCGTTTACCATCGTATAATTCGCCATCGAGACGATAAGCCCAATGTTCGGACCCTCGGGAGTTTCGATGGGGCACATCCGCCCGTAGTGCGTGTAGTGGACGTCGCGCACCTCGAAGCCCGCCCTGTCGCGGGAAAGACCGCCCGGCCCAAGCGCGTTCAAGCGGCGCTTGTGGGTAAGCTCGGCCAGCGGATTCACCTGATCCATAAACTGCGACAACTGCGAAGAGCCGAAAAACTCCTTAAGCGCGGCGACGACCGGCTTTATCGAAATCAGATCCTGCGGGCGTATGGTGTCGGTCTCTTTAAGGCTCATCCGTTCTTTTGCGATGCGTTCCATGCGGGAAAACGCCGTCTTCATCGAATTGGTCATCAGCTCGCCCACCGAGCGGATGCGGCGGTTGGCCAAGTGGTCAATGTCGTCGGCGGGCACTTCGCCGTTGTGCACCTTCACAAGATGCTTCATCGTCGCGACAATATCCTCTTCGGTAAGGACCTGCTCCGTCCGCGGCGGCTCAAACTCAAAACGTTTGTTCATCTTATAGCGCCCGACGCGTCCCAAATCATAACGCCGTTCGTGAAAGAACATCTGGCGCAGGTCTTTTTCAGCATTTTCAATCGTTATGGATTCGCCAGGCTGCAAAACCGCATAGACCTTGCCAAGAGCCTCGTCCTTTGTCAGCTCGTCATCCTCCGAATCCTCGTTCAAGTGCTTAATGTCCTCGCGCTCGAAGCACCTCAACAACATCTCGGAATCGAGGGACCCCTTCGCCTTAAAATCAATCAACTCGAGCGAGGCGATGCCGCGCAAGAGAATCTCGTCCAAATTATGCGGATGGAGCTTTTCACCGGCGGGGAAGAGCTTCTTTTTGCCGTCCGCAATCCCCTTCATCGTCTCGATTTCTTCAGGCGTCGCCTCAATCCAGACCGGAGCGGCGAGGAACCGCCCCGCCAAAGCCTCAAGCGCCTCCGTCGAATGGGAAACCTCAGCAAGCTCGGTCTTGTAGAACGCCTTGATGATCGACTCTCTCGTCTCAAACCCAAGCGCGCGAAGGAAGATGGTGCCCAGGATGCGCTTTTTACGGTCGATCTTGGCATAGAGCAACTCGCGCTTAGGATCAATCTCGAACTCCATCCAGCTTCCCCGGTAGGGAATGATGCGCGAGGAAAAGATGCCTTTTTCCTTGTCGTGCGAAAAAATAACCCCCGGCGAGCGGTGAATCTGGGAGACGACGACGCGCTCGGCGCCGTTTATCACGAAGGTGCCCCGGTCGGTCATAATGGGAATGTCTCCCATATAGATGTCCTTTTGCCGTATCTCGCCCGTATTTTTGAAAATCAAGTTGATGCGCGCTTTAAGGCTGATAGCGTACGTCTGCCCCTTCTGCTTGCACTCCAGCTCGGACATCTTAATCGTGCTGTCATCGAGAATGTAGTATTCATAGTCCAGTTCCATTTCGTCATTCGTGCTTTTTATCGGGAACGTCGCTTTGAAAACCTCCTCCAAGCCCTGTAATTTCGGCTTTTCCCCCCGATGAACCACGCCTTTCTGAAGAAAATTCTCGTAAGACGCCGTTTGAATGGCAACTAAATCGGGCAGTTCCCGAACAGGTTTAGCATACTTGCCATCCCTGACCATTATTGTCCTCGTCCTTATTTTCGACCTACCCGCTTTCCCGCTTGCTTTATTCTTATCTTTAACCGGCATTACTTTTTACCCCCGCGGAGATGATTATTAATATCTCTTGATTTTAGAAGCTAAGTATACATCATCCCGATTTTTTTGTCTAGCGGGGTGCGGGTGCACTTACAAATAATACAGGGGAGGGGGGGGGGGGGGGGCCCCCGGCGGGCCCCCCCCCCCCCGGGGGGGGGGGGGGGGGCCCCCGCCCGGCCGCCCCG
>JAITNO010000169.1 GCA_031290405.1 Spirochaetaceae bacterium | reverse complement strand
AGTCGACACGGAACTTGTCTAAGTCGACACGGAACTTGTCTAAGTCGACACGGAACTTGTCTAAGTCGACACGGAACTTGTCTAAGTCGACACGGAACTTGTCTAAGTCGACACGGAAGGTTTCAATGTCGACACGGAAGGTTTCAGTGTCGACACGGAACTTGTCTAAGTCGACACGGAAGGTTTCAGTGTCGACGCGGAAGTATTGAGAGCGCGCGTTCAGACTGTCGGCGGCGGCGTTCAAACTGTCGGCATTGGCGTTCAAACTGGCGGCGGCGGCGTTCAAACTGGCGGCGGCGGCGTTCAAACCGTCGGCGGCGGCGTTCAAACTGGCGGCATCGGCGTTCAAACTGGCGGCGGCGGCGTTCAAACTGGCGGCGGCGGCGTTCAAACTGGCGGCGGCGGCCTTAAAACTGGCGGCGGCGGCTTACACATCCGCTTGGTCGTCGAAAAGACGCCGCGCCTCGGCCATACGCTCGACAATCGGCACCGAAAAAGGACACCGGGCCTCGCAGACTCCGCACGCGGTGCAACTGGCGGCCGTCTTGTCCAGGCTCCTGTAGCGGCGGAGGACGCGGGCTCCGGCGTTCTGTCCGTCCAGGAGGGCCGCGTCCAGGGCCCTGTTCACCGCGGCGATGTCGATGCCCGCCGGGCAGGGGCGGCAGTGGTTGCAGTAGACGCAACTGTGGGCAAAGGAGCTCCTCTCGCGCTCCAGGATGCCGCTGAAATCGCGCTCTTCGGGGCTGGCTTCGAGGTAGGCAAGCGCCGCGCCGACTTCTTCCACGCTGGAACAGCCGACGAGGGCGCTTGCGACGGCCGGACGGGTGAGCGCATAGTGAATGCACTGCGAGACGGAGAGGGGGGCGGCGAAAGGGCTGAGTCTTCCGTCCAGCAGCTTCCCCGCGCCAAGGGTCTTCATCGAAACAATGGGAACGTTGGACGCCTCGCAGAGTCGATAGAGGGCCGCGCGCTCATTGCCGGCGCTCTTTTCCCAATTGAGGCCCTGGTCCAGGGCCTTCACCGCGTCCACGCCCGCGGGGGCCATGTCAAACGCCGGATTCACGCTGAACATGAGCAGGTCGATGAGGCCTTCCTCGACAAGACGGCGCGCCGCGGCCGGATTGTGCGCGCTCGCGCCGACGGCCCGAATGACGCCCTGTTCCTTGAGGCGCCGCACGTAGGGGAGGATGGGCCCGTCGACGACCTTCCGACGGCTGGACTCCTTGTCCATGAAGAAAAGCATCCCAATGTCGATGCGGTCGACGCCAAGGGCGCGGAGGAGGCTCTCAAAATATGCCGTGCAAAGGTCAATGTCGCGGCTGACGGCATACTGCCCGGCGACTTCGACCGACCCGATGTGCCCCTGGATGAGGGTCTGGTCGCGCTTGCCCCTGAGGGCCCGGCCGATGTTGCGCCGGACTTCCTGTCCGGGCATGAAGACGTCCAGCAGGTTGATCCCCCCATCCAGGGCGGCGGACACCACCGCGTCAACCTCCCTCGCGCTCTTGCCGTCCAGATGCTCGGTCCCCAAACCGATGACGCTGGCGGCTATTCCGCCTGTGCCTATGCTTCGATGCTCCATGGGATATGGTATGGCGTCCGCATGACGGCGTCAATGGTCTTTGCCGGTCCGATTCTATGTCTTGCGGAATGGCGGCGGGGCGCCGATAATGGGCGTATGAGTAAGAAATTGATTGTATGGGCGGCCTTGTCGCTTGTCGTTCTTATGGTTTGCCGTGCGGAAGACGCGGCAACGGGCGGCGAGGCGTCCAAAGAAGATCTGAGCTATGCCGTGGGCGTTCTGCTGGGGAGGGATTTTAAGAAGTCCGACTTGAAGCTGGACTATGCCGTCCTTGCCGAAGCGATGCGCCGCACGATTGAATCTGAGGACGCGGGCATGACGGATGAGGCCGCCGCGCTGATTGTGAGGGGCGCGCTTCAAAGCGCTCAGGAGGGGTTGCGGAAGGCGAACCTTGAGAAGAGCGCCGCTTTTCTTGCGGAGAATGCGCTGCGGTCGGGCGTGCGGGTTACGGAGAGCGGCTTGCACTACGAGCTTGTCGAGCAGGGGAACGGCGCGCGGGCGGCGCGGAACATGGTGGCGAGGGTTAAGTACACGGGCTCTCTGATTGACGGCACCGTCTTTGACCGCAATGCCGACGAGGAGGCGGGGGCGGAGATTCCCCTTTCGCAGGTTATTCCCGGTTTTGCCGAGGGCGTCGCGCTTATGAACGTCGGCGGGCGCGCCAAATTGTTTATTCCGCCCCCTTTGGCGTACGGCGAAGAGGGCGCGGGCGAAGATATCCCGCCGAATTCGGTGCTGGTCTTCGACGTTGAACTGCTCGGCGTCGAAGAGCCGTAGCCTGCGACTTGTCGCCTTCCCCCATCGCCCATCGCTTTTCTCCGTATGAGCGGCCCGCACCAGGTTGCGTCGCGCGCCGCGTTCGGGTAGACTCGTCTGATGAAAGATCCCCTCTATTTGATTGATTCCTACGCGACGATTTACCGCTCGTACTTTGCGTTTATGGCGCGTCCGCTGAAGAACGGCGCCGGCGAAAACATTTCGGCGCTGTTTGGGTTTTGCCGTCTTGTCGCCGCGCTGCTTGAGGAGGGCGGAGAGCCGCGCTTGGTTGCGGCGGTCTTCGATTCGCGCGGGCCTACGTTCCGTAAGCAACGGTATCCCGCATACAAGGCGACGCGACAGAAGGCGCCGCAGGATCTCCACAGTCAGGTTCCCAAGATTGAGGCTTTTTTGGAAGCGCTGGGCATGGCGGCGCTCCGCGTGGAGGGCTACGAGGCTGACGACATTATTGCGACGCTTGCGTCGGCGTGCAAGGCGGAGGGGCGGGAATGCTACATCATTTCGTCGGACAAGGACTTGCTCCAGCTTGTCGGCGGCGGCGTCTATGAGCTCCGGCCGGCGAAGAACAAGGCGGCGGGGGAGGGGGGGCTTCCGGCCTTCCGCTCCCCGCTGGCGAACTATGAGCGCATCGGGCCCGACGAGGTGAAGGCGCAGTGGGGCGTTCCGCCTGAAAAGATGCTCGATTTTCTCTCGCTGTGCGGCGACGCTTCGGACAATGTGCCGGGGGTAAAGGGCATTGGCGACAAGACGGCGCTCAAGCTGATGCAGCGTTACGGCTCTCTGGACGAAATCTACCGGAACATTGCCGCCATAGAGGGCTCCGTGGGGAAAAAGCTGGCGCAGAGCCGCGAGACGGCATACCTTTCCCGCGATTTGATTGCGCTTGTCCGCGATGTGCCGCTTAAGATCGGCTCCGCCGACGCGTTTTCTCTCGAAAAGCTTAACCGAGCCGCCGCCGCGGAGGCGCTCTTCCGCGAAGAGATGCCGAGCATTGCGAAGCTGATTGACGGGGGGAAAGACGCGCCCGCGGCTCCTGCGCCGCCTGCGGCTGAGGCGGAGGCGGGGGAAGGCCCCCCCGTCGAAAGAGAGCGCGCACACATCGGCATCCCCCCGGTCGCCGAAGAGAGCCTTTTGGGACAGGGCGTCTACCGCGTCATCAGCGATGAAGCCGAGCTGAAGGCGTTTTTCCAGAAGGCGGCCGAGCAAGGCTGGTTTTCGCTTGACTTCGAGACGGACTCTCTGGACGCCTGGCACGCCACCCCCGTCGGCATCTCTCTTGCGCTCAAGCCTAAGGAGGCTTTCTACGTGCCGCTGGTCTACGCCCGGAGCACAGGCGAGGACGAGGATAAAAAGTCAAGCCTGCCCTCGGCCGTCGTCAGGCCCCTCTTGGCTGCCCTCCTCGCCGACCCCCGCATCACCGTCGTCGCCCACAACGCAAAGTACGACTACGAAGTCTCGCGGGCCTGGGGCCTGCCCCGCTGGAAGGCGCGCGTCTGGGACACCATGGTCGCCGCGTGGCTGCTGGACAGCGAGCGCGTCGGCTATTCCCTCGATTCGCTCGCCGCCTCCTTCCTTAAATACGCCGCCCTCTCCTACCATGACGTCGTGCCCCGCGGCGGCTCCTTCGCCTGCGTCCCCGTCGAGACCGCCTGCCGCTATTCGGCGGAAGACGCCGACCTCTGCCTGCGATTAAAGCTCCACTTCGAGCCGCTCCTCGTCCAGGCAGGCGCCGCCTCACTCTTTAACGACATCGAGATGCCCCTGCTCCCCATCTTAGCCGAGATGGAAGGCGTCGGCATACAAATAGAAGGAGGCCGACTCAAAACATACGGCGTCGAGCTTGGCGTGGAGCTGGACGCAATACAGGCGGAAACATGGCGCGTCGTCGGACATGAGTTCAACCTCGGCTCGCCCAAGCAGATGCAGGAAGTCCTCTTCGTCGAGCGCAAGCTCAAGCCCACGAAGAAGATCAAGACCGGCTGGTCCACCAACGTCGCCGTCCTCGAAGAGCTCGCCCGCGACGACCGCGTCCCCGAGCTCATCCTGCGCCACCGCGCGCTGGCCAAACTCAAATCCACCTACGTCGACAGCTTAGCCTGCATGGCAGGCGCCGACGGCCGCCTCCACACCAGCTTCGTCCAGACCGGCACCACCACCGGCCGCTTGTCCAGCCGCGACCCCAATTTACAGAACATCCCCATACGCGAAGAAGCAGGCAGACGCATCCGCGAAGCCTTCGTCGCCGGCCCCGGCAAACTCCTCGTCTCCGCCGATTACAGCCAGATCGAGCTCGTCGTCCTGGCCCATCTGTCCGGCGACGAAAACCTCATCGCCGCCTTCCAGAGCGGCTCCGACGTCCACACGCGCACCGCCGCCCTCATCTTCGGCATAGACGAAGCGCGCGTCGACCCCATGCAGCGCCGCATGGCAAAAATCATCAACTTCGGCGTCATGTACGGCATGAGCCCCTTCCGCCTTTCGGGCCGGCTCAAAATCGGGCGCACCGCCGCCGCAGACTTCATCAAGACCTATTTCGAGACCTATGCCGGCGTCAAACGCCACATCGACAGCCTCATCGCCAGCGCCGAAAAGACCGGCTACGCCGCCACCATCTTCGGCCGCCGCCGCGCCATCCCCACCATCAACTCAGCCAACAAGATGGAAAAAGCCGCCGCCTGCCGCGTCGCCGTCAACACCCCCATCCAGGGCAGCGCCGCCGACATCGTAAAGAAAGCGATGATCGACCTGGACAAGGCCCTCGAAGGGGAGGAGGGAGAGGGCCCCCGCCAGCCCGGCGGCCCAAAGCTGGGAAATGCAGCCCACGGACTCAAGGCGGATTGCGCAGGGCTTAGCGCCGTAGGCCGCAACAAAAAAAGCGCCGCAGGCCGCAACAAAAAAAACCATCTCCTCCTCCAGGTACACGACGAGCTCATCCTTGAATGCCCCGAAGAAAGCGCCGAAGAGACCGTAAAACTCGTCCGCGCCGTCATGGAGAATGCCGTAAAGCTCACCGTTCCCCTCCGCGTGAACGTCGAGTGCGGCAAACGCTGGGGCGACTTCCACTAGAGGGGAGCCGCGCGCTTTTTTTGCAGCACCCTACGGCGTCTTTTGCAGCGCCCTACGGCGTCTTTTGCAGTGGCCTACGGCGCTGCGCCCCCAGCGATGGGCCTTATGTCCGCACGCGGCGTTCCCCAGCTTTGGGACGCCCCAGACACGGAACAAAGAAAAGCTCTCCGCGTCGGCGCGCGAGGGGCTTGGGCTCCCCCGCGCACAATCCTCAGTCCCCTTCAGGCAATCCTCAGTCCCCTTCAAAGGGAACGCGGGCGAGGGGACTTGCATCTTACCGCAGAACAAGCTACCCTGACAACAGAATGAATCATTCTGATGAAAGAACGACTCATTCTGATAACGGAACGACTCATTTTGATGACAGAACGACTCATTCTAAGGACGGAATGAATCATTCTGATAACGGAGCAAACCGTTCTGATAACGGAACGAGCCGTTCTGGAGCCAAAATGAACCGTTCTGGTGCCCGAATGAACCGTTCGGGCCCCAGAACAAACCGCTCTGGTGCCCGAACAAACCGCTCTGGTGCCCGAACAAACCGTTCTGGTGCCCGAACAAACCGTTCTGGTGCCCGAACAAACCGTTCGGGGGCCCGAATGAACCGTTCGGGGGCCCGAATGAACCGTTCGGGGGCCCGAATAAGTCGTTCGGGGGCCCGAATAAGTCGTTCGGGGGCCCGAATACGTTGTTCGGGGGCCCGAATACGTTGTTCGGGGACGCGAATGAATCGTTCTACGGCGCGAACGGAGCGTTCGACGCCGCGAATGAGTCGTTCTTATATCTATTTGAGGAGATTGCTATGCCACACACGAAGGATTGGATGCCGGGAAAACGGGACGGTCAGCTGAGAATGGCGGGATCATGGCACAAAGTCCTGTCCGAAATCGATCCGGGCCAAAGCGGAGAGCCAAAAACCAACGCCGCGGTCTGGGGAATCCCCGCGGGAAAGACCGAAAAGCTGGGCGCGGAGCTTATAGAATGCGTCAAGCTGCTGAAAAAGCTGGGCGAGCCTACAACGGCGACGAAGGTTGTGCGGTTCGAATGCAATGTCGCCTTCGCGCTGATGAAAGCGACCATGCGAAGCCTGCACGCCAACTTCTATCAGGATGAGTTCCCTAAAATCGCCCTCTACCGACTTGGACTGCGACCCCACGGCGAAGGCGGCGGGGAGGACGAGGACGAAGGCATCGAGTTCTTTTTTAAGCTTATCACGTCCGGCCACATCGTGATGATCGTCTATCGCATCGCCGGCAGTCCCACGCGGGGCAAGGGGAGCCACCACGCGGCGGAAATCCGCTTTTGGGTTCTGCCGCTGGACGACCCGGCCCCGCCTAACGCCAACGCCCCCGGCTGGAAGAGCTTTACGAACACGGCCTCGCCCTGGGTGAAGACTTTTGGCGCGGAGGACATCGGCAAGCGCCTCTACGTGGCGATGCGCTGGCAAGAAGACTCTGTGGGCGGCGAAGATGTGGGCAAGGGTCCCTGGAGCGTCATCCAAAGCATCATCATTCCGTAAGGGAAAAGGGAAGAGGGAACGGAGCGAGCGGAACCGCGCAAGGGATTGGAGCGGCGCGAAGCGTTCCCGTAGCGTAGCGGAGGGAATGGAGCGAAGCGGAACCGCGCAAAGCCCGACCCTTCCGCGCCTGCGGCGCGGAAGGGATGCGCCCTCTTCCTCTTTCTTTACAAAAACAAAGCCGAAAGCTGGGGAGGGCAGACCGCGGACAAAAAGCCTATTGCCGAGGGCATAGCGCCGTAGGCCACTGCAAAAAAAGCCGCTACAAAAAACTAATTTTCTATGGCAACTCTCCGATAATCGGGAAAGAGGAGTATGTTGCGATGTGGCGTCTTTTGGGATGGTTGTTGTGTGCGGTTTGTCTGTTTGCGGCGCCTGCTTTTTCGGGTTATGCGGCGAATGTTTCGTTTGTGGTTATTGAAACGGGCGCGGCGGCGCAGGCGGCTAAGGGGACGGCGGAGCTGTGGGAGGGGGGGATTATGGATGTTTTCTTCGACGCGGGGCACGTTGTTTCCAACGCGAGGGCGAAGAAGATGTCGGTTATTCCTGCCGAGGAGTTTCCCGAAGGGGCGTTGCGCGATTTCCAGGAGGCTGACGAGGGGGGCTCGGAATACTTTATTATTGCGTTTTTGAACTATGCGGAGGCATCTGAGGGCGCGGAGGCGGGGGCGCCTGAATCGGTGAGGCTTCGTTTGTACAAGGTTGCTCCGTATAAGTTTCTGGTGGAGGAGTCGGCGTTGGGGAAGGGGTTTGTGTTTGAAGACGGGGTGAACGGCGCGAGGGCGATGGCTAAGGCGATTGTTCCGTATATTGGGAGGAAGATGTGATGGGCGATGGCAAGGTCATGGGTATGGGCAAGAAGGGTCGGGAGGACTGCTTTTCGGCGTTTCTGATGGTGTGCGCGGTGTGTCTGCTTACCGGCGCGTCTCCCATTTGGGAGGGTGCGGGTGCGGTTGCGCCCTACGGGGCTTTGCCGGAAAGGGGTTTCTACATTGCCAGCAATACGTTCCCCAAGAACACGGTGGTGGATGTGTTCAATCCGGCGACGGGCTTGTCCATCCAGGCTATTGTCGCCTCTTCGCAAAATATGCCCGGCGGGCTGGCGCTCCTCTCCCGCGACGCTTCGACGGCGATTGGTTTGCCGGCGGATGCGGTGGGGAGGATTAGGATTGCCTCGCCTGCCGACCCTGGTGTGGCGAACTCGCGCTTCCTCGACGGGCGGAGCATTTCCGGCGACCCTGATTACGATCCGGCTTCGGCGGTTAAAAGCTATGTTGACCCGAATGATTTTGCCGTTGCTTCTCCGTCTGCGCGTTGGAATGTGGGTGAGGCGCCCTCTTATGCGGTCCTGGACGGTGGCGTTCCGCAGAGTGTGAATGTGGCTTCTGAACGGCCCGAAGCGCCTGAGGTTGCCTCCATGTATACGCTGCCGGCGGCTCCTTCTTCGATTAACATTCAGGGCGATATGCCGCGTACGGTGGAATACTCTCTGGATGCGCCTGCCGTTGCGCCGGCGGGCGCTGGATCTGGAGACGCGCCGGCGGCGGCTCCTGCGGCGGCGGCATCCGGGCCGGCGGCGGCTGGGCCGGCGGCGTCGGACATGGCTGAGTATACGCCGCAAATTCCGGGCGTTCTTCCTTTTGGCGTCCGCGATCCGTCGCCGGGCGTTGGTGCGTTCCCGGTGCCGCAGTTTGCCGCCGCCGCTCCTGCCGCGCCTGAGACGCCGCCTTTTGCGGAGCCTCCCGTGGAGCCTCCCGTGGAGGCGCCCGCGGCGGAGATCTTCGAGAACCTTGCCTACGCTCCCCAGACGCCCCTTGATGCGCCGCCGCCTGACATATCCCTCGCGGCCCTGCCTGCGCCTGCCCTTCCCGCGCAAGCGGCGGGAAGGGCCCCCACCTTAGAGGTTTCCGCACCGCTTTCCCCGCGAGGCCTCCCCGACGCGGCGGCTGGCGATGCGGCGCTGCCTGTGCCTGCGCTCGCCCTAGGAGTCCCGTCTGGCGCGGCGGAGGCGCTTCCCGCGCCTGCGCTTCCCGCGCCTGCGCTTCCCGCGCCTGCGGTGGAAAAGGCCCCCGCCCTTGAGGTTTCCGATGAGCTTTTCCCGCGCGGCTTCCCCGAAGCGGCTGACGGCGGCGCGGCGCTGCCTGTGCCCGATCTTGCCGCGTCGGTGGGAAGGGCCCTCACCCCTGAGGTTTCCGACGAGCTTTCTCCTCGAAGCCTCCCCGCGGCGTCTGGCGGCGCGGGGCTGCCTGTGCCTGCGCTTGTCTTGGAAGCCCGGGTTGACGCCCCGTCCGACGCCCAGGCGCCTGAGGCTGCGCCGTTTCCACTCCTGCCCGACCCCCGTGCGGAAGACGCCGTAATCGTCCTTACGCCTGCCGAGGACCGGCTGCCGCCGGTGAGCGCGCCGCCCGCGCTGCCCCCCGAGCGCGAGCTGCCCGCACTTTCCCTGGCCGCCCCCGAGTATGCGGCCCCCCCCGAACCGCTGCCCCCTGAATATGCCGCTCCGCCCGAACTGCCCGACGAAGCGGCGTTTGAGGTCTCCCTGTTGCCCGCCGACCACGGCGTCCTGCGCCCCGAGTCAGGCGCGCCGCCTGAGCTGCCCGTCCAGGCCGAACCCGACGTCTTCCCGCTGCCCGCCGACCACGGCGTTCTGCGCCCCGAGTCAGGCGCGCCGCCTGAGCTGCCCGGCCAGGTCGAACCCGACATCCTCCTGCTGCCCGTCCAGCCCCAGCTGACCCCCTCACTGCCGGCGGCCCCTCCGGTGGTGAGGGAACCCCGCATCGCCGCGGTGTCGCCCCCGCCCGCCATCCGCGAGCCTGCCTTCAGGCCGCAGGCGCCGCAAGCCCCGCAGGCCCCCGCGGTCGTCCCCGAGCCTCTGCCGCGGCCGGCGGTCTCGGATTCCCTCAAAAGAATCAACGCGCTGGAGAAGGGCAAATACTACATACAGATGGGCATCTTCAACGGGAGCGAAGAAATCGACCGGACCCTCCTTAGACTGAGGAAAAACCTCCCCGCCGTCATACAAAATGCGGGAGCCGACGGCGCCCCCACAAAACTCCTCCTGGGCCCCATGAACGAAGGCGAAAGCAACGCCCTCCTCGTCCGCCTCAAAAAAGACGGCTGGAAGGATGTCTTCATAAAGTCGGGAACTTAAAGTGGGGGCGCGGAGGCGCAACGCTCATGGTTCCATTTTGAAACCAAGGGGTTTCCTTGTCGGCGGTTTTTCGACGAGGTTGTTTAGGGCGCGAACAATGTCGCTCACGCGCTCATCGTTTTTGTCCATGTAGAAAAGCAAGAGCTTGCGCAACTCGGCAATTTGTTCGTTTATGTCCGTCTGTGCAAATACAAACGAGCGCATTTTTACAAAGGTACGCATGATTTGAATATTGACCTTTACGGCACGGTCTGACCTTAACACGCTTGAGAGCATTGATACGCCTTGTTCGGTAAACGCATAGGGCAAATACCGCCTGCCGCCCCTGCCGCCCTCGTCGTTTGAGGTCGCATTTTGCGACTTCAAAGTTGACAAGTCGGCCTCGGTAAGACGGAACATGAAGTCCACGGGAAAACGTTCGCTGTTCCGCCTGACGGCCTCGTTGAGGCGCTTCGTTTCAACCTGATAGAGGCGCGCCAAGTCGCTGTCCAGCATCACCTTGTGGCCGCGTATCTCGTATATCATATTTTCCAACTGCAGTGCTTCGTCCATAATCGCCCCCTGCCCATCCTACTCCCACGGCGCTCCTCGGTTCTACCCCTCGCCCACAAAAAAGGCGGCCCCAAGCGTCATCGCCAAGAGCCGTTCAATCGCCAGGGCCGCAGCAAGCGGAACCGCGCAAAGCCCATCCCTTCCGCGCCGTAGGCGCGGAAGGGATGGGCCCTCTTCCTCTTTCTTTACTCTGCGCCGAACACCTTGATGCCCTCATTGGGATACTGGGCCTTCACCGGCTCAAGAGCCTCCTTAATAAGCCGCGCTTCGTCCGCTTCACACCAGACGACGAGGGCAAAATTCTCTTCGGGCCAGACAGGGTCGCCCATGCGGGGGCCCTTCGCGCCGACGCCGTGGACTATAGGGGTCTTGGTATAGTGCTTTGCGACGCCGGCGGCGGCAAGAGCCTCGTGGATGTTGTCCTCAACGGACCGGTTTGCGATGATCTCGACTCTTGTGATGGCGGGTTTCCGCTTTGTCATGGTGTTCCTCCGTGGGTTGTGGTGGTTTTAGCTGTTGTCATGGTCTTCCTCCGTTGAAGCGTTGTTCCTCTGTTGAGCGGTTTCCACATCTTCGATGTAGTCGAATACATCGTCCGCAGGAATGCGGCGGCGTTTGACGGGAACGGGGGGCTCCGCTGATTCTTTGAAGGGCGCCGCAATTTCCTGGGGACGCTCGGCGGCGTCTTTGGCGTTCCGCAGGGCGGCGCCTTTAAGTCCCGACGCGATCCCTTCGCGTCTCGCGGCGCGGCGGGCGCGGCGGGCGTCGTCGTGCTTGTTGAAGATGGCGTAGATGGTGGGCATAAGGAAGAGCGTCATCAGCGTTCCGAAGGTAAGGCCGCCGAAGACCGTCTTGCCGATGGGCGCCACAAGCTGAGTGCCTTCGCCGGGGACGAATGCCAAGGGCGCCAGGCCCAGAACAGTGGTAAGGGTGGACATGAGGATGGGGCGCAGGCGATTGCCGGCGGCCTCGACGCAGGCGTCGATGAGGCCATAGCCCCGCTTGCGGAGCAGGTTCGTGTAGTCGACGAGGACGATGCCATTGTTGACGATGACCCCGACAAGGACGAGGAGCCCGACCGCCGTCAGGACGTTGAACTTGTCGCCGGTGATCATATAGATGGCGACGATGCCGATGACGGACAGGGGCAAAGTGAACAGGATGATGAAAGGATCCTTGAAGGACTCGAACTGGGCCGCCATAACGCCGAACACGAGGAAGATGGCGACGCAGATGATGAGCACAAAGGCCTTCATGATCTTCATCATGTCCGCGTTGTCGCCGGAAAACTCAATGATAAGGTCGTCTTCGGCGGGGATTTCGGCAGTAATGAGGCTGCGAACCTTGTCGACGATGACGTTGAGCGGCGTGCCGGGCAGCGCGCCGGCGGTAACGTGGATAAGGCGGCTCTGGTTTTCCCTCTGGATGGTAACCGGCCCGGCGCCTTCCTCAAACCGGACGAAGTTGGAGACGGGTATGCGCTTGCCGGCGGCATTCTTGACAAAGATTTTGTCAAGGTCGGGGCGCGCGCTCCGGTCGTTCTCCTCATAGCGGAGCACGATGTCGTAATCGGTGCCGGACTCGGAATAACGAGACGCGATAAGGCCGTCGACGGCGGCCTTTATCTCGTTGCCGACGGTGTTCACATTCAGCCCGAGGGCGTACATCCTCTGGCGGTCCAGCACGATCTCAAGCTGGGGAAGGCCGTCGTCCATGCTGATCTTAGGCTCGGTGGCTTCGGGGACGCGCTCCTTCAAAAGGGTGAGTATCCTGTCGGCGATTTCCTTGCCGTGCTGCAAATCGTCCATCTTACCGAGGATGTCGACGGGGTTGCCGCCCATGCCGCCGCCCATCTGGCTCGCCTGGAACTGAAACTTCGCGCCGGGAAAGTCATTGAAGTGCCGCCTGAGTATGGCCTTCACATCGTCTTCGTGAAGCGCGCGGACTTTATACGCCGGAAGGGTGATCTGAAGGGTGCCCGCGTTCACCGATCCGGCGCTTCCGAGTCTGCCGCCGCCAACGTTCAAACTGAGGCGTTCATAGGCGGGCTTTCCGTCGACGACGACTTCAGCCTTGGCGATCTCTTGCAGACGGTTGAGCCAGACGACGGTCTCCTCAAGGGGCGTGCCGAGCGGCATGGTAACCTGCACGGACACCGAATCCTGCTCCTGCTGGGGCATGAAGATGTAGCCGGTAACAGGCACGAGGGCGACGGCCCCGACGAAGAGCACAAAGACGACGGCGATGGTGACAAGCTTATGCCTGAGTATCCTCCCGACCATCTTCTTGTAGCCGTTTTCCAGGCCGGTGAGGGCCCGCTCAAAGGCGCGGTCAATCGCGGCAAGGGGGCCGGTAAGCGGCTTCTGCTTCCGCGTGAC